>JAUVDF010000131.1 GCA_030595455.1 Fidelibacterota bacterium
AAACTGTAGAGAGAACGCAATTACAACCGATGCACCAATCAGTAAGAGCAACGCCGTCGATTTTGGAATTTTTCTAAGCAGGTTGATACTGCGCTGGCTATGGGAGTAGTAAGCCCACATCATCCCCAATACGAGCAAACCGTAGCGAGCATGCGTTGGGTTGTAGATGGTTCCCATGGAATCGAATACATTTTTCGAGCTGTTTAAGATTTCCACCCATCGTAAGTCAAATAGTTCAGGGTGATTTATACTGATGGAATATCTAATCACTAACGATAGCAATAGGAAGCCACCCAGGAATAGCATTTTATAGGATTTAATCCTATGAATCAACAGAACGACAAAGGGCAGCATAAAATAGAATTGGACTTCAATGGATAAACTCCAGCCCACCGGAATAATTGAGTCATGGTAAAAATTATCAACAAAAAACAGGTTATGGATAATCCGCGGGTAGAAATCCGGATACAAAGGCAAATACAGGATTAAGCCCACAAAAAACAGGGGTGCAATCCGAAAAAACCGACGTGTATAGAATTTCATTAATTCAATTCTATTTGTCCTGGAAAGCTCGACAATTAATTGAGTGCATAAGAGGTAAGCACTCAATATGAAAAATATATCTACTGCTTTATCAAAAGCGAATATGAAGGTAAAGAAGATAGGTACCTGACTGATAAAATCGTGGAGAATATCCGGTTTATCCCTGTAAAACAGTAGTACAGGGAGCATAAAGCTATGGAATAAAATAATCATCATAACCGATATACCTCGTAAGCCATTTAACATGGGTATTTCTCGGTCATTTTTAGACACATATAGCGTCTTAATGGCGCTAAAGGGGAAAGTCAGGGTCTTAGTTAGCTTGAGTCTCATTGGGTTCATGAGTGCTGTTCTCGTCTATTATACACCTACTTGAATTAAGATCCCGGTATCCATAGTACCAATGCCGGGAAATAGGTGATAATTAGAACCATAATCAGTAAGAGGAAAAAGAACGGGAGTGTATCACGATAAACTTTTGCCAGGGGTCGATCAAATCGGATTGCGGAGAGAAAAAGATTCAATCCCACCGGAGGTGTCAGATACCCCAGTTCCAGATTTGCCAAAAAGATGATTCCTAAATGCAGAGGATGAATATTGAACACTGCGGCCATAGGGATAATGATGGGCACGACCACCATGATGGCCGAAAAAATGTCCATCATCATTCCCACTCCCAGTAGGAATAGATTGAGAAAGAGCAGGAATGTAATTCTGTTGTCAATATTAGCAGCGACCCACTCGCTAGCCCGTGAGGGAATCTGGGCATCCACCAGATAGTTGGTTAGCCCCATGGACACACTGAGGATAATCAGAATAGCACCAATGAGGGTGGAACTTTTCATAAAAATTGATAGGAGTTTTTTGCCGGTTCGAATGCCTTTATTCACAAAGACTTCAATGACCAATAAATAAAAGACCACAACCGCTGCTGTTTCCACCAGTGTCATCAAACCGCCAAATATCCCACCGAAAGAAATAAACGGAATGAGCAGCTCCCACTTCGCCGCTTTTATGGATTGCCAAGCCTGCCCCCTGTCAAAAGGGAGACTTTGATGCTGGATACTTCTACTGCGGTACCATGAGAATCCCGAAATGCCTACCAGTAAAAGAACACCAGGTAGGATACCAGCTAGAAATAACTTATTGATTGGTGTATGTGAAATGACCCCGTAAAAAATGATTGGCAAAGCTGGTGGAAAGAGTAAGCCCAGGCTACCGGAAGCAGTGAGCAAACCGACTGAAAAACGTTTATCGAAACCTGAGGCCAATAAGACGGGTAATAAGAGACCTCCTACTGCAATAATGGTTACTCCAGATGCACCTGTAAAGGTTGTAAAAAAGGTACATACAAAAATCGTTGCAATGGCCGGTCCGGCTGGGAGCCAGCCCAACAGTGATTTGAATAATTCCACTAGGCGTTTACTGGCTCCACCTTCAGCTAAGAGATACCCCGCAAGGGTAAAGAGCGGGATGGTTGGTAAGACTGGTGAAGCGACAATCCGGTAGGTTTCCACTGATATGGCGGCTGTGGGAATATCAGCCCCTAAAAAGAGGGCTAAGGCAATACCACCAATGGACGCGAATATGGGTAAACCAAGGGCACCAAAGATCATAAAGAAGATCAGTATTGGGTAAAATAGTATTTCCATTAACTCAGGAGAGCTCAGCCAGGCACTTATCACAATGACACTACCAGCAAAAAGGGTTATCAGACGAGCCTGATTCCCTTTCACAGCCAAAAATTCCCTGAGGGCAACTCCCATGTAGCCCACAGGTAAAATGAGTAGCACGATCCAGATTGGAATCTGCTGGCCAACAAGGTTCATGGAATCGAATTCTACACTCACAAACTGGTAACCTGCCAGGGCTAAGCCTACAGCCACTGCCACCGTGATTCCACTGTTTATAGGACCTACCATTCGTTTTGCAGTTTTAGGGAGAATTTCAATTAATGCCTGTAGACTCAGGTGTCGACGCTCACGGGTAGTAATAATGGCACCGATAAGACCAATAATCAGAGTTAGGTGTCGGGTATAGTCGGTGGATCCAGTGATTCCCATAAATCCGAATGTGCGGGAAAGTATTTCAAGCACAGGGAAAGCCGCCATAAGCAGTAGACACCCTGTGATGAATGTGTTCTCAATTATGGAAAGTTTACTCCCATCCGTGGACCATAGACTCATGGCGAATCAGGAGATGATTGCCTGCTGCGATAGTCAGCCAGAATTTTCACTACCTGTAAATAAAGTTCTTCCGGTACTTCACTTTCCAGAATCTCAGGATACATATGCTTTTGTACCAGTGCCTGCCATTGTTCACGCGCATCATCAGTTAAACTCAATAATTTTAAACCATTTTCCTGCATGACCTTGATGGCTTCGACTTCGAGCTTTGTGACCTCTTTTGCCAGACTTTTTGCTCGGGCTTTAGAAGTGGAGATCAGTTGAGAACGAAGTTGTTCCGGTAGTTTTTGCCACTTCTTTTTGGATATAATAATTGCACCTGGTAAAGGTCCGGCTTTCATATCAGTGATGTAGGGTACCATGGGAAACCACTGGTAGCTCAAGGCCACAATAGGAGTTGTGGTTACTGTAGTAATCAGACCGGTCTGTAATGACATAAATATATCTGGAGCTGAAATCTCCACTGAATTATAACCGGCTTGCATCCAGGCTCGTTTCCCTGATCCCCCAGCCCAGTTAAAGATAATCTGATTTTGCTTATTCAGGTCTTCTGGATAAATAACGGGTGCATTCGTGAATAGGTAAGCCCAGCCAGCATCACTCCAAGTCAGCAGGACATAGCCCCGTTTATCCAGCAATTCCTCAAAATAATCTGTTAACTCATTGCGGACGTAGTTTAATTCAGCATCATTTTGGATGAGCATGGGCATGCGCAGCACATCAAATTCCGGAATAATGTACATCAAACCTTCGGCAGTCAATGCTGCAGCATGCAACTGACCAATACGCATCTTGCGAACCATATCAGATTCATCGCCCAGGATTCCACCAGCATATAATTTGATATTCACTTTTCCGCCCGATGCTTCCTGCCAGTCTTCTCGCAAGCCCAACATGGTATCATGCCAGGGAGACCCTTCTGGAGCCAGAGTACCTAGTTTCACAGTCTGTGACCAGGCGGTGACTGCAAATAGAAAGGGGATGCTAATTAGAATTATTCTTTTGAGTGTTACATTATTCATCGTCACCCTCCTCGTCATCAATAAGAAAGTATTCATCAATATTTGCCAGCAACCAGGCTGCTTTGCGTTGAGATAGCGTATTTTCCAGTGTGTACTCAGGGTAGGCAGCAGCGTCTAATGCTAGCGCATGATTAAGTAATTTACGAAAAGCCTCAACGTCCTGGCTTCGTACAGCGACAGTACTGGCCAGGGAGACATGGGGACTCGCTTTTTTATCCCCATTCAATTCAAGGGCTCTTTGATAATGTTTTTTGGCCTTTACTGGTCCACCACCCATGACCTCACTGCGACTACCATCGTAGGTGATAAAAAACTCGTGTAGTGCGCCCTCGCCATACGCTTCATCCAAGGCCAAACACCTGTAGAGAATTTTCTCAGCAAGGTTTAACTCCGCCAGTAATTCCATGTCTGCCATGGTAATGGAGATTGCTCCCATCCAGGAAAGACCTAGCCAATACATTGTCGGTACATCAGCTATGGTTGTGAGACTTAAGGTGGAGTCAGGATTGCTACGCAGATT
>JAUVDF010000168.1 GCA_030595455.1 Fidelibacterota bacterium
CAGACCATCAAAAAAACGGATTACGACCTTCCTGGAAACCCTTAAGGGATCTCAATTCCCAGTCACTGTCCGTTGGAGTCAGGGTGATGATATTGATGCTGCCTGCGGCCAATTAAGTACAGCAGCCCAAGAATTGAGCATAAATGACGAGTGAAATGATATCTAAAGCAGTGGCAAGCATCCGTGAAAGAGGCGAATTTAAAGCCAAAATTGGTCTGGTGCTGGGATCTGGTCTGGGAAATTTTGTTGATACCCTAAGTGAAACAACCCGCATACCATTTTCCGAGATTCCTGGCTTCCCTGTCTCTACTGTGGCCGGTCATTCCGGAGAAATTGTCCATGGGTATTTAGATGGCATCCCAGTTTTAGTAAACTCCGGTCGCGTCCACTTCTATGAAGGTTACTCCCTGGATCAGGTTGTTTACCCCGTCCGCGTTCTGCGAGCCCTGGGAGTTGAAACAATTTTGCTTACCAATGCTGCCGGTAGCATTCGCAAAACTTATGCCCCTGGTGACTTGATGCTGATCACCAGCCTGCTTAATCAAACCGGTCGCTCAGTTTATGAGCCAGACCCCGAACCGGAACATATTTTTGAGCCACAGCTGCTGAAGAAAATAGCCCGGATTGCCAGCCAGGCTTCCATCAGCTTAAAAGCAGGTTCTTATGCTGGTCTTAATGGCCCTTCATATGAAACCCCGGCTGAAATAAGATTTCTTAGACTTAAACAGGCTGATGCCGTAGGGATGTCAACTGTCCACGAAAGTATGGCTGCTTTTCAGGCAGGCATGCAGGTGATTGGAATCAGCTGTTTAACCAATTATGCCGCCGGTATTCTGGACCAGCCGCTTAATCATGAAGAAGTGATTGAAACAGGTCTTCGTGTGCGTGAAGATTTTGCCACCCTGCTCACCGAAGTGATCAAGGCTATCTCAGTATAGTCAACACTTCAGCCCCATTAACACCTTAGGTTTTAGTCCAAATAAATGTTATATATCAAACTGATATGACGCTATATCAGTTTGATGCTAAATTAGTAGTGCTTTTTGCTAAGTATTATTATAAAAAAGACATTATAAAGCTATAATAATCAAGATGATACTATCACACCGTTTCATTGTGGCATGGCTATTGTCCTTGTACAGAGCAAATGGAGAGTAGAAAAACAATGAAAACGGAAAAAAATAGATTAGAAAGGGACCTGAAAATGAAAAATACAGCAAATCATCAGTCTGCTTGGAGTATTGCCTCGGGAGCTTTGTTTGCCGTGGCAAATGCAGGAGCATTACTGAGTGTGATCATCTTGACTGCATCAGTCTTAACTGCAACACCAGCTTTTGGTCAGGAAAATGTAACTAATATCAAAGTTGAGTTAAGAGAAGTTGAAAAGGAACTCGGTAGAGCAGCCGTGGAAATCCAGGAAGCACTGGATCAAGCTGGCATCAAGACTGGAATTAAAATTCAGATTGATGAAGAGAGTAGCTCACGACCCAAATTAGGCGTCTACCTCAGTGACATGGATTTTGAAGATGCCTATAAAATGCGTTATCCCTTTGCCTTTGGTGTACTGGTTGACGGTACCGTAAGCAATGGTAATGCTGACAACGCTGGGATCATCGAAGATGATGTCATCATGTATTTTGACGGTAGCAAGGTCCTCTACGAAGATCACCTCGTACGCTTAATCAGAAGCCAACATTTTGGCGATCAGGTTAATGTTGTGTACTGGCGTGATGAAGCCCGGGACAGTACCTTGGTAACTTTTGCAATGCCTGCAAAAAAGGATGATGCTAAAAAATTAGCCATAGTTGAAGAGGGAAAAGATAAAAAACGTCGTAACTCACGCGGTTATGGTGGTGGTGGCTTTACACCCATGTTAGTTCAAGATGAGTTTGCTGATATAGATGAACTTATGAAAGAACTTGGTCTTACCAATTCTCCTTTCCGCTCTGAAGGAATCGTCCTCTGGGGAGGCTCAGGTCAGGGTTATGTCGGTAACGGTTGGTTTCTTGGTGGATTTGGAAACGGTGGTGGACTTTCAAATACAGTTTCTATCCCAGACGGAGCCAAAACTATTGAACGTAAAATTGACTTCGCAATGGGTTTTGGTGGACTGACGATTGAAAAACGTTTAGCTCCCTTCTCATTTGCAACTATCGGTGCCGGTGTTGGACTTGGTGGCGGTGCAATCAGCTTAGGTGTAACTCAAAAAGATGGTCAATTCTCTTGGGATAGCCTTGGTACAGAACTCCTTAACACTAAAACGACTTCTGTGAATTTTTCAAAAAACTATGCCATTATTCATCCACGAGTTAATGTCATGCTCAGACTTACATCCTGGATGCGTCTCAAAGCTGAGTATGGATACCTCTACGGTTATTCCTTCACAGATGGCTGGAATACAACCCTCGGTGATGTTGGTGTTGATGTTAAGAAAGACACTTATGAACTGGTTGGCAGCCCAACTACAGAACTGAACGCCCCAAGTATTTCATTGGGATTATGGTTCGGATTCTAGAGCGGGTATAAACACTTAAATAACAAAGCCGATATCAATTGATGTCGGCCTTGTTGTTTTTGAAATAGCAGACCTTTGGATGGGTTTAAACAGTAATAACTAGCTAAAACTTATATCCTGAAATTATCAGGAATTTATAACAGGCGACATCAGACTATGACACTCACGATGTACCTCAAACGAAAAACTAATTGCGCATAGCTCGTGCTACAGTTTCTCGCAAATAAATTAGGCGCCGGTGCCCTCATCGTATCCCAATTCCTGCTTACTGCAGTAGTGGGAACAGAGCCGTATTTTCAGGATGTTACCCTGGAAGTGGCCGGGGAGCGGGTCTTCTGTTCGGGACAACTCGTTGAGAGTTTTACACCAGATCTGGATCTGTTATTACAATCAGGTGACACCGTGATCATTCACTTTGAAGTAGATTTAGTGGATGAGGCTAAGGACTCCGTAGTGGCCATTGCTGATTGGGAACACCATTTTTTATATTCCATTCTGGAGGATGAATACACAGTTTACCGCGCTGAGGATGATAAAAGATTTAAAAGCACTGATTTTGAAGAAGCCCGCCAGGAATGGGTCAAAATTGAGAAAGCCTTTTTTTGTCACATGCGAGTTATGGAAGATGACCAGCGCTATTATTTAAGGATGTCTGCTTTCATGGAAGAGATGGAAATGCCAGGTATTACTGCAAAGGTGAATCTGATGAAATTTTGGAACCGAATCCGCCCCGTTCATAATTCTGCGTCCTTTGAAAAAAGGCAGTTGGTCCAATGAGAATCAAGATGCCGTCCTTTAGAGTTCAGATTATTGTTTTGGTCAGTTTGGTCACCCTGGCAGGAGCTCTACTTATGCGCGAGTTCTTTATCAGCAATCTCTCTTCTTACCAGGATCAGATTACTGATCTGTCCAC
>JAUVDF010000094.1 GCA_030595455.1 Fidelibacterota bacterium
TATCACTGGAGTTTGTCTTGTTCATTCGCCTGGCAGTAGTGGTATGGGGTGAACCGCTCAATATGATGGCCGCAGCCGTATTTGGGCAAATCTCTTATATGGGATTGATATGGGATTGGTTCTCATATCTGATATACGCTGGAATTCGCATGGCTCCTCTAGCACTATTTCTCATGCTGGTTGGCGCATACGTGAAGGGCAGACCACTTTTGATTGGTATTGGCGGTCCGATTCTCGCGGCAATCTCCTGGTCTATCATCTTTAAAAGTGCAGCCCTGTTCAAGATAATCGGGAAATTTTTCTGGGGCTTCAACCTGGCGATCATAAACCCATGGGAAAATATGGTGGAAGGTCACGGAAGTGGACTCCAATACGCCAATCCCTGGGACTACATTTTCAATTTGGAGACCCTGGGTGCACTTTTGGCCTCTGGATTGCTTTATTATGGTGTATGGATGATTTACAAAAAAAATATACCAACTGGATAAATGAAAAATATCCTGAATACGGGAGTCAAAAAATGAAGATTCGTACAGCGTTAATTATTGCCGTAATATTAGGGCTCTTTACTTACACCCTGCCCCTATACGCCGGCAGTCCTAAAGAATACCACCTGGAGGAAAAGACAGTGGTTGAAATTCCCGTCGTGGGCAAGATTACAACCTATACTGACAGCTATTTGTCAGGCTGTAAGCTTAAAGAGCAGACGACCTTCAAAATGCACAACAGTCTGATAAAAATGATGAGTAGCTCAGATGGCAAGAGTCATAACATCCAGCTTTCAGATATGTGTGAGGAAGTTCAGTGGACCTACGATAGTGATGACAAGCTATATCGCAGCAAACCCTTTAGCGAACTCAGAGAAAATACGGATGACCCTGAACCTCAGATTGATATGGAATTAGATCAAAATGATATAGATGATATCCCACGCATGACCCATGAGATTATGGGCTATGAAAAAAATATCAATGGTTTTAAAGCCCAAAAGGTGATCTCCACAATTCATCCTGATGATGCAGCAAATCCCATTATCATCGAAGAGTACTACACGAGCAAAGCGAAAGCCTTAACGAAAATAAATAATGCTCGGGAAGACCTGCGGGAGAACCTGGGTCATGATAAGGATAATATCGAAGGAGTCCCCAGCATGGTCGAAGTGTTTTATGAAGCCATGCGGAAGGATCATGAGTGGGACCGTCCCGATGGTGAAGTTGTTCGCTTTATCATAAAAATGCTCGATAATGAGGATGATCTGATCTTTAGTATGACCTATGATGTAACTACTGCTGAGATACTCGATTATCATGAGGATCATTTCTCTTTGAAATAAGTATGTGTAATGTGAATGATAAATGATAGTGAGAAATTGGAATTTATAATTAAATGGCATATTGATTGCCGATAGAAGCTATACAATTGTGGTGAGTGGGATCGGCTCGCCATGGTTCAAAAAAATGACACCTATACGATCACTAAGTAGCAGAGGGGTTCTTCAATGGAAAACGCATCATTTTTACAACGTTTTGTAGATTTGTTTTTCTCGCCAGGGCGAGCATTTGACAGTTTGGTCGATGGAGTTTCCTTTAAAGATTGGTTATATCCATTAATCATTGTCACATTTGGTATCGTTGTCTTACCCATGTTTTATAGAGATATCAGTTTTTATGAGGCTGATCAGAGAATGCTAAGAACAGAGCGAACTATCGCCAATAATTCTGATATTTCTGATGAGAACAGGGCTAAGATTGATGAACGAATGGCTGATGCCAGAGAGAAGATCTCTGACTCCAGGGACAATCCTTTAGCCTTAAGAAATATGTGGGGTTATCTACTAATTCCAGCAATGCTATTTGTGATGACTGCCTTTTTCTCAGCGATCCTGCTCTTGGTTGGCAATTTTGGAATGGGAGGTCAGGTTAAATTCTTCCAGGTCTTTACCATGGTGATGATGACTTATCTCATCGGGGGTAACGGCTTTTTTATGAATATGATTTCTGGTGTAGGTACATTAGAACTCTTGATCAAAACACCCCTGATTGTCATGCGGGAATCCACAGATATGTTATTCAGTCCAGGACTGATATTTGAGGATATTGACTCATTCTTTAAACAGTTTCTTAATCAATTAGATGTTTTTCGGCTTTGGGGTGTGGCAGTAATGGGTTTTGGTTTTGCCAAACTCTACAATAAACCAACAGCAACCGGTATGATCGCAGTCGGTATACCCTGGCTGATACTGGTTTCCATTGGCGCCGCACTTATGAAAGCCAATTCCATGATAGCTGGCTAGGCTGATCAGTAACACGAAACAAACAAATCGACTTACGATAGGATTTTCAATGCAAAATAGATCATTACAACTCTTGATATTTACACTCATGCTTATACCGGGGATGGCCTTTGGCCAAACCAGTCAAACCCTATCGCTAGATGATTGCATCAAGCAAGGTTTAGAACACAATCAGTCTTTAGTCATTAATCGCTTTGAGACTGATCGCAGTATTTCGCAGGCTAAGAGCAACATTAGTATGGTACTACCTAATATTAACTATTCCTTATCAGGTTCTGGTGGTGAAACGAATGACCTGGGCTGGAAAAACGGCTACAACTCTTCCTTGAGTATCTCTCAGAATATCTGGGATGGTGGACAATGGTGGAACACCTTGAAATCTGCTAGAGTTGCTCAAGATGCTGCTGATATTCAGTTTAGTTTGTATGAGATAAATACGGTTTACCAGGTCAAGGTGGCTTTTTACAATTATCTATCAACCTTGAAACTTCTGGATGTCTATCAGGAAAATCTTAAAAGTAGCGAGTACCAGCATCAACTAACGGCGGAACGCTTCAGGTTGGGAGCTGCCTCTCGAAATGACACCTTACGTACGCGGGTGAATATTGAACAATCCAGGCTCCAAATCATTAATGGTAAAACCGACCTGCAATCCAAGACTCGCGATTTGAATATTATTCTCGGTAATGAAGCTGCTGCATCCCTAGCACTTCAGGAACCGGTTTGGGAAGCAGTTTCTGTTCCCAGTTTTGAAAGTATCATCAATGAAGTGCTTGCTGCCAATCCTCAGTTGCAGCTTATGGGACACAATCAAACCCTGGCCAACTATAATGTGAAAATTGCCAGATCCGGCTATATCCCGTCCCTGGGTGTGAGTGCTTCCTATGGGAACAGTGGACCGGAGATTGGAGATGCTTTTGGTGGCAACACCACATCGCTTTCAACTGGAATGAGTCTTTCCTGGAATCTGTTCAATGGTACCCGTACCAAGCGAAGTGTTGAGCAGAGTAAGATCAGCGCCAAAATTGCCGTAGAAAATTTGGATTTAACCGAACGAAATCTGAGGAAAGATTTAGCACAAGCAATAGAACGCATGGAAACCCTAAGTGAATCTGTTGATATTTCTCAATTGATCCTCAATGCATCTGAGCAGGATTTGTTGCTGGCGCAGGAGCAGTACAAAATAGGATCACTTTCAATTCTAGATGTCCTACGTATCACAGCCAGTTTTGAAGATGCCAAATCAGGGTTAATTCGCACTCAATACAATTTAAAAATTGCTGAAGCTGGTTTACATCAGATCATGGGAAAACGCTAAGAGGAAGTCATGTCTAAAAAGAAAATAATTATAATCGTCGTTGCTGTGGTTCTAATGGGAGTCATTGGTTTTTTCGCTGTTAACAAAGACAAAGGCAATAGCAAAGACGTTCAGTCAGCCAAAGTTGAACGGGGAGAAGTTGTCCATAAAGTGGCTGCTTCAGGAAAGATCCAACCAGTTGTAGAAGTTGCAGTCAGTGCTGATGTTGCCGGTCGGGTGATCAGAATGGCTGTAAAAGAGGGTGATTACGTTAAAAAGGGTATGTTCCTGGCTCAGTTGGACGCAACCCGTTATAAAGCGGATGTAGATCGTGCCAAACAGGTGCTGGAGTCAGCCAAAGCCTCATTATCGCTCGCTCAATTAGAGAAGAATCAGCAATATGAACTAGTTCAAAAGCAATTGGTTAGTGAACTTGTCTATCAAGGAGCTTTGGTTCGTTATCAGCAGAGTCTGTCTGGTATGAAACAAGCAGAAGCCGCTTTGACCCAATCAAACGATAATTACAACAAAACCATTATGTACGCCCCCATGTCTGGAACCATAACCCAGGTCAATAAAGAAGTTGGCGAAATGGCGCTGGGATCGGCCTTCAGCCAGGATGTGATTATGGTTGTTGCTGATTTGAACGACATGGAAGTGCTGGTCGATGTCAATGAAAACGATGTGGTTGACGTTGCCCTCGGTGATACAACTGAGATTGAGATCGATGCACTTCAAGATACCATGTTTACAGGTATTGTGACTGAGATAGCCCATAGTGCTCAAAACAGCAACCTGGGTAGTCTGGATCAGGTAACTAATTTTAAAGTCAAAATTCGCTTACTGGATCCTCCAGATGAAATTCGTCCAGGCATGTCGGCCGCTGTAGATGTCCGGACTGATGTCCAGAGAGATGTTCTTTTTGTTCCGATTCAAAGTGTAACTATGCGTAAACCGAAACAATTAGAAGAGAAACAGGATTCAGAATTAAGTAGTGCAGACAGTGTCCTTGATAAGGAAGAAGAAGACCTTGATCCTGTTGAAGTTGTCTTTGTCCTGGTTGATAGCGAAAAAGGCAAGGGTAAAAAAGTAGAGCAACGTGAAATTACTACCGGTATCATTGGTGATCGTGAATTCGAAATTATCTCTGGTCTGGAATTAGATGATGAAATAGTCACGGGTCCTTACAAAGAGGTTAGCCGTGGCTTACATGATGGGGATCAAGTAAAAGTCACCAAACGCAAGAAATTCAACGCGAATAAAGATAAATAGCCAGTAGATAGAATTCAGGAGACAGAAGAATGCTGAGCAATAATCCCATATTCGTCATCCCGAGCGGAGTCGAGGGATAACACACTAATGAAACAAGGTCAGGTATACATATTAAAATGTTCAGATGACTCCCTATACACTGGTGTTACTAGTAATCTTGAATCCCGACTTGCTCAACATCAAGAAGGTGCATTGCTGGGTTACACTCACTCTAAACGTCCAGTTGAATTAATCTGGAATACTGATTTACTCCCTATTCAGGATGCCATTGTTCTTGAAAAGCAAATCAAGAATTGGGGGAGAGAAAAGAAACAGGCTCTTGTTACTGAAAACTGGGATACTCTACATCTGTTAGCTGAATGTAAGAATGAGAGTCACCATAAGAATTTATCCCTCGACTCCGCTCGGGATGACGGGGCTACAAATCGACATGAAAACTAGAATACGGAATTAA
>JAUVDF010000195.1 GCA_030595455.1 Fidelibacterota bacterium
GCTATGCCTTTGGTAAGACGACCGACAACCCGCTCATCTTTCCATTTCTTGACTGTTTCCAAATCCCATTCAGGTTCTGGAAAGCTTAAACCAAAGTTCTTTACCTCAGCACTCTCAGATTTTACCCGAGCAAGATGAAGCAGGGCTTTAGAAGGGATACATCCACGATTAAGGCAAACACCACCCAGGGATTCACCCTTATCAATCATGACCACTTTTTTTCCCAGATCAGAAGCCCGGAAAGCAGCTGCATATCCCCCAGGACCTGCACCGAGGACAACGACTTCAGCATGTATGGAATTAGACATTAAGCGCTCCAATAATTAAGCTAACTTGTTGATGCTTGCCAGCTCATCAACAATAAATTTGGTAAATCGAGCAGCAGATGCTCCGTCTATAACTCGATGGTCATAGGACAGTGAAAAGGGTAGCATCAATCTGGGGACAAACTCTTTTCCATTATATTCCGGCTTTAACTTCGATCTGGAAACACCCATAATGGCCACTTGCGGTGGGTTCACAATGGGTGAAAATCCTGTACCGCTAATTCCGCCCAGACTGGATATTGTAAAAGTAGCCCCGACTAATTCTGCCGGTTTAATTTTGCGTTCACGGGTTCGCAGACTGATATCGACCAGCTCCGTTGACAATTGGATTATGCTCTTCTGGTCCACATCACGAATAACTGGCACCACTAAGCCAGCTTCAGTGTCGACTGCAATGCCCAGATGAACATATTTTTTGTGAATAAGATTTTCGCCCTGAGCATCCAGAGAACTATTAAAATCAGGGAATTCCTTGAGCGCCTTGGCTACAGTCTGCATGATAAACGGCAGGATTGATAGTTTTCCACCTGCTTTGGCAACTTCAGCTTTCTTTGACTGGCGGAAGGCTTCCAGGTCAGTGATATCAACTTCATCCATCTGAGTCACATGGGGAATGGTCTGCCAGGCTTTCTGCAAATTTGTTGCAGTTGCACGGCGAATCTTACTCAGGCGAACCTTTTCTATATCACCCCATTGGCTAAAATCTATCTCTGGCTGGGGCGGTTTTACCAGTGATTCAACAGGTAGACCTGCCAGCCTGGCTTTTACATAATTTTGAATATCTTCTTTGAGAATTCTACCCTTAGGTCCAGTTCCACTTACCCGGCTGATATCACAGCCCAGTTCACGAGCAAATCGCCTTACCGAGGGACTGGCACCGACCAACCTTCTATTGGTTCTAGGCGCTTCGACTGGAGCTTTGGGAATCTCTTCTTCTACAACAGGTTTTGGAGGCGGCGTGATTTTTTCAGCTACTTTTGGTTCCGACTTCTGCGCAGGTACTGGTTCAGATACAGTTTCTTCAGCTACATCCAATTCAATCAGTGCTAACACACTGTTTGCATGTACTTCCGTACCCTCTGTGACTCTAATTTCTTTAATGGTTCCTGCAGATTCAGCTTCAATCTCCATGGAAGCCTTGTCACTCTCCAAAACAACCAGGACATCACCGATGTCAACGTGATCACCAGGTTTGACACTAATTTCACCAACTTCTACGGAGTCGATACCTTCCCCAAGATCGGGAATGATAATTTCTTTAATCATAATCTAATTCTCGTCTTAGCTGTCATTACGTCATCCTGAGGCTCTCGAAGGATGGAAATATTAACTTTACTTCTCCATGTATGGTATGTCCTCAGACCCTTCGACAGGCTCAGGGAGACATCCCTTTTTTCATGGTTAATTTTATTCATTAGAGTTTTACCGGGTTTTCAGTTTCAGTCTTAATATTATATTTTTCAATAGCTTGTGCGACAACTTCCGGTTTAATAATGCCCAATTTCTTCAATTGATAGAGGGCTGCTACAGTTATTGAGTAGCTGTCCACTTCAAAGAAACTGCGCAAATTCTCACGAGATTCACTCCGGCCAAAACCATCAGTACCAAGAGCAACAAACGGTTTATTCAAGAAAATAGCAATCTGCTCGGCCACCAGTTTCATATAATCAGATGCAGCTACGACCGGACCCACTTTATCTTTCAACAGTGATCCAGCATAAGTTGAGCGTTTTTCACCAGTAGGATGGAGACGGTTCCAGCGATACACATCCTGAGCTTCCAGGCGAAGTTCAGAATAGCTAGTTACACTCCAGATATCTGCAGTTACACCCCAATCGTTTTTAAGCAGCTCTGCAGCTGCCAAGACTTCACCGAGAATAGCACCTGAGCCTAAAAGTTGAACATGCATCTCATCTTTAGCTTTTCCCGTACTGCTCAGTTGGTACATACCTTTGATGATGCCCTCTTCGGCATTCTCAGGCATAGCGGGATGCTGATAAGGCTCATTCTCCAGTGTGAGATAATAGAACTCATCAATCTGCTCATGCATCATCCGTTGCATACCATGTTGAATGATGACTGCAATTTCATAGGCATAAGCTGGATCATAGGCACGACAATTTGGAATGGTAGCAGCAGCCAGCAGACTGTGGCCATCCTGATGCTGAAGACCTTCACCATTCAGGGTTGTCCGACCAGCAGTGGCTCCCAAAAGAAATCCACGGGCCCGGATATCGCCGGCTAACCAGAAAAGATCTCCCACACGCTGAAATCCAAACATGGAATAGTAAATATAGAAAGGCATCATATTGACACCGTGGGTGCTATATGAAGTCGCCGCTGAAACCCAGGAACTGGCAGAACCGGCTTCGGTAATTCCCTCTTCTAGAATCTGTCCTTTAATATCCTCACGATAGTAAAGGTACTGATCTGAATCAACTGGATCATAAAGCTGTCCCACACTGGAATAGATTCCCAGGCTGCGGAACAGAGCTTCCATCCCAAAGGTTCGAGCTTCATCAGGAACAATAGGGACAACCCGCTTGCCCATTGTTTTATCTTTGGTCAACATGGCCAGGATTCTGACAAAGGCCATGGTGGTAGATTGGGC
>JAUVDF010000175.1 GCA_030595455.1 Fidelibacterota bacterium
CTTATACCAAGCGGTTTTAATCAGAATATCTGTTAAAGGCTTAGGCGTTCATACTATACTGATCTTTGAGCGCGTAAACATCCTTCTCCCAAACCCGGATAAAGCGTTCCTGGTTCACGACCGGCTTTTTAACCATTAGCGAGCATAAGCGCATTTGTATTTTGCGACTGCTCGTTTTTGAATAAAGCTGTATGGCCTGATTCGAAAAATCTCTAACCATAAAATCAAAAATCTGATCAAGCAGATCATCCTCAATGCCGTATAGCTTGGCATTTTCAATGATGAGCTGTCCATAAACGACTAAAGTAAAAAGCTCACCCAAAGCCAATAGAAAATCAATATCCTTGCGCTGTTTCTCGTCTGGTTTTGCTAGTATCAATAACAACTTGAGCAAGCGTATCTGTTTTCTAAATAATTTTACGTTAGGCAAATTCACACTATCATAAACAGCCTTATAATCGTGAAATCTAATCTTACCAAGCCCGCGGGTGGGTCCCTGGTTAAACAGAAAATCATCCTCTTTCATCTGGGACTGAGTGTCCACAGCAGGAAAGCTGCCGGGCTTAAAAAAGTAATTAGCCATGAATTTTAAGATGAGAGCAACATTGACATGAACCGTGCCCTCCAGTTTAGGTAAAGCGCGAATATCTCTGGCTGCCATTTCAAAAAAGGTGTCTTTTTCAAAGCCCTTGGCAGCAATAACATCCCACAACAGGTTAATGACTTCCTCCCCTTGCGTGGTAACCTTCATTTTGACCACCGGGTTATACAGGAGATATCGCTTATCCTCGGGAGAGGCCACTCTCATATAATCTGCTGCTCGCAAGGCAAATAGCTTCATGGCAATCAGACGCGAATAGGCGTCCACAAAGAGCTGCTTAACATGAGGGAAATCGGTTACATACATATTGTACAGTCTGCGCTGTGAAGCATGGTCGATCGCTTCATATATGGCATGGGTACACATTCCAATGGAAGCCCAACCCAGGTTATATTTCCCAATATTCACTGTATTTAAAACAGCATCCCAGGCATCCCGACCCCTGGCAAGGATGTCCTCCTCGGTGATGGGGTAGTCCTTGAGTGTGTATTCAGCCACATAACTTTGACTGGAGACCACATTCTTTACACATTCATAGTTTTCATGCTGATAGTTTGCGACGAAGGAAACATAGTCACCGGAGTCTGACATTTTACCAAAGGTGGAGACCATCTTCGCTACATTTCCATTGCCAATATAGTATTTAGAGCCATTGGCTTTAAAAGTGCCATCGGCCTGGGGGCTCAGCGACATTTCAGTTGAATAAATATCAGCACCATGATCCCGCTCGGAGAGACCGAATGCAAAGACTTCACCCGCTTCGAGCTGTTTGGCTGCTCGTTGTTTCAGGTGTTCGTTCTTGGTCATCCAGATCGGTCCCAGGCCAAGAATGGATACCTGCCAGGTGTACCAATAAGCCAGACCATAGAAAGCCAATAGCTCATTATAATGAGCTATCCGCCAGGTATCCCAACGGCTGTTTTTATCGCCGTATTTTGTGGGTCTTAGAAGTGTTGCAAAGATATTTTCTGCTTTTACGAATTCCAGGAAATCGGCATACCAGATTCTTTTATGGTCATCATCTTTGATTTTCTTGATACCCTTGCCTTCAAAAAAATCGATGGTCTTTTGGATAATCTCCTGAAAGTGTTCATCAGCATGTTCAATTGTATAATTTTTTGGATTTAGTAACAACTTGCCCCCCTCAATAAAAATTCTTTAGCCATGATATTGCACAGACAAAGGTGCCTGGCTGAATTGCTATAAGTTTAACAAAACAGCATCATTTCTCCAAGCTAAAGGTAAAATATTGAGAAGGTATCTAGCCCTTACCCTTTAAAGCCTATACGTATTGGGCTACAGACATTCCTAACAGGGAGATGACCATAAAACCGATCACCACTTTGCCAAACAAATTCAAACGAAGACCCAAAGTCTCTACCTGCGTTAATTGATCTTGACTAGGAGGCCCCTCTTGGGATCCAATAGTCATACCAAGTTTCTGGGTCTGGTTGATGATATTTCTGACGACAAAAATGACCAGAACCCAGGCAATGGTACCAGCCATGGCTCCTATGCTAATCGCCATACCATATCCAGTATTCATAAGTGCAACAATGGGGTGAAACATACCCAAGCCGGAAATAAGGGTCAAAGTTGCAGCCCAATAAACAGTTGACATCATTTTGGTCTTGCTACCCAGATAGCGTATCACTGATTGTCCATCAGCACCTGTGGCTTTGATAGCCGGTTGTAAATAGAAAAAATTTGTTATAGCAAAACCTATCCAGAACACCCCACAGAAGATATGGATAATACGTAAAACGATCATAACGGTATTCATTTATTAGCTCCCGGCTTTTGATTGATCACACCAATAGGTGACCTCTGTTATCGTATTTAATGAGACGCGTTAAGGAAGTCAACTGTAATCGTTTTTAGTAAGAGATTATTCTAGGTAGTCGTCGTAGATCTCCAGGTAGTGTTTGACTTTTTTGGCATCTTCCAGATTTCCGGTTTTTGAAAGCTCTTGAACTGCAGGGATATAGCCTGTCAGGTAAACATGTAATTGATTATGGGCTTCGCCAGTCATAGTACATCCCTTGATTAAGCCATCCAGGTCGGCCTGTAAATCAGATCCAAGCTGCTTAAGTCCCTTACCCTCCAGTGCTACATGGTCAGCGTTGAAAAACACTTCCTCCATCTCGCTGAAGCTATTGCGAGTGTGCTCATCCATGGGCCACTTTTCCCCATTATTCAAGGTCATGCCTACAGCCTGAGTCTCTGAACTTTGGTGGTCCGCATGGCTGTTAGTTTCATTGTGAGCAGCTTTAGCATGATCATCGCTACAGGTAGCAATAAGTGCCATGCTGATTAAAATGGTAATTACAGTAAATCTTGGTTTCAAATTTAGTTTCCTTTTGATTCGTATTATTATGCCAGATTGAACAATAGATTAAAGACTGTCAGGTGAACCAGGTTCCATTTTTTCTGTCACAGGTGATTGGACAAAAAAATAGCGACCCAGGACGACCGTTAGAATGCCACCTAGAATGATGGCAGAAGAAATACTTAAACGAAGTGTGATAACTTCTGAAATAAAAATGACCCCGCCCAATGCCGCAATAATTGGAACTGATAATTGAATAACCGCAGCCTGAGTGGCTGATAGTCCTCTGAGAGCCATGTACCAGATCGTATAACCCACACCAGAGGCCAGACCTCCAGACAGTACCGCAAATAGAATTCCTCCAGGTGAAGTGTG
>JAUVDF010000054.1 GCA_030595455.1 Fidelibacterota bacterium
GGATAACTTTAGCCACCTGATCCACTTTGCCAGTCTCATTCTGCTCGGAAGCTTTCCGCCATAAATAATACTCATAATTGCCAGGGTATAGTTTGATCTGGCCGTGGTCCACTTCAATGATGGTGTTGGTCACCGCATTAAGAAAATGCCGATCATGGGAGATACATACCATACTACCCGTAAAGCTACTGATAGCCGCCTGAACCACATCCCGTGATTGAATATCCAGATGATTTGTGGGTTCATCTAGTAGGATTAAATGAGCTGGAGTCGCTAACATTTTAGCCAGAGCCAGGCGGGAAATCTCTCCCCCACTCAAGACCTTGATCTGCTTTTCAATGGTGTCACCTGAGAATAAAAAACTACCGAGATAATTACGCACTTCGGTAGTGGTCCATTTAGGCACCTCAGCCGAAAGCAGTTGAAAGATTGAATGCTCTAATGGTAAAGCCTCAAACTGGTGTTGGGCGAAATAGCTACTGTTAACACCTTCACCCCACGCAAGTTGTCCACCACTCAGCGCTTCAACCTGGGCCAGCATTTTTAACAGGGTTGATTTTCCGGCACCATTAGGACCTACCAGGCCAATCCTTTGTCCCCGTTCCAGTCTCAGATTCAGTTCTTTGAATACTTCTAATGAGCCATAGGACTTGGCTGTGTTCTTAAATTCAGCAACGATCTTGGCCGACCTGCCAGGTTGTGGGATACGTACAGAGATACGCTTTTGACCACCTTCAGGCGGCAATACTCTTTCCAGCTTTGCTAGCGACTTAACGCGACTCTGGACTTGAGTGGCTTTACTTTCCTTATAGCGAAAGCGTTCAATAAACCGTTCGGTCTCTACGATCAATTTTTGTTGATTTTTATAAGCAGCGGCCTGTTGTTCATTGCGCAACTCTTTTTCTTCAACATATTTACTGTAATTCCCCGAGTAATTCTGAATCGCCTCGTGATGAATCTCAACTATCTGATTGATGGTCTTATCCAGAAAGGTTCTATCATGACTAATAAGAACCAAGGCACCACTCCACTCTTTCAAGAAGGATTCAAGCCAGATCAGGGAAGCCAGATCCAGGTGATTGGTAGGTTCATCTAACAACAGGATGTCTGGTTGTTTAAAGAGTAAGCGGGCTAGGGCTACTCGCATCCGCCAGCCCCCGCTAAATTTTTCAAGCGCTGTCTCCATTTGGATCGGGGTAAAGCCCAAGCCACCTAACACCTTTTTAGCTCTTGATTCTGCTCCCCACCCATCCAAACGATCATATTCAGTCTGTAATCGGCCGAGCTGTGCTAATAAACTCTGATTATCAGGCTCATTTTCAAGCTGCTGAGATACTTCAGCAATTTTTGATTCAAGTGCGGCTATCTCAGGAATCTCATCCAGGACTTCATGTAATATTGATTTATCAGAAGAAGACGTTATCTCCTGCGGTAAATAGCCGACTGATACCTTACGATCAATCTGTACCGATCCAGATTCAGTCTCTTCCTCGCCAACAATCATCCGTAGCAGGGTTGTTTTACCCGAGCCATTTGGACCTACCAGGCCAATTCTGGAATCTTTTTTAATGACCAGATTTAAGCCCTTGAAAAGAGTCTTATCTGGAAATGTTTTTGTGATATTGTGGAAGTGAATCATGGAAGTCGGTTATTGGGGGAGTTTATAGCTCCTCTCCTCAACTTCCTTGTGTTCACAATATAGCGTCAGGACATGTCCCAGCATACTTACGAAATGAGCATCCGTTGCTTCCAGGATTTGATCCACAAGGGCTTCCTTTTCTTCCTTGAAAGCAATGAATTTGATTTTGATCAATTCATGATGACTCAAAGCTTCTGAAATACTTAGCATACTTTGTTCGCTAGCACCGGATTTCCCAATGAGTACAGTGGGCTTCAGGCTATGGGCCTGTGACTTCAGGTACTTTTTCTGTTTAGATGAGAGTGTCGTTTCCATTAATGATCCTTATCGATAAATACTTCATTTGATATGGGCTGACCTGAAACAGGTTCGCGTTTTGCGTAGTCATTAATCAACATATGATAAAACATCACACCCACTGCATACAATACTGACGTAATTAGGAATATTTGGTAATATTCCAATTCCATTTGTCTGAGTACTTGAAATATTTTAGCACTAACGAACCAGGAAGCACTCCATATACTGGAGCTCAATGCTGAGATTAATTCCTGATTTCTAGGTCCAACATACTTCATCCCTAACTCACTGGTCACTGGTCCTGCCATATTCATAAGTGGCTGTCTCAACATAAAGGCTCCAATAGCTACGTATATAGCCCAGGAAAACGAGACTGCCAATTGGGTTAGAGCCAAAATCACCAGAAAGAAGATTGCCAACCACTGAGGTAGTAGTATGGCAACACCAAATCCAAACCTCCGACGTACGACCGGAATTACGAGCATGGATAGGAATACAAACCCGGCCGTAATCGCCCCAACCAGACTGAATTTATCGGAGTCCATGAGAAAGACACTATTAAAGAATAAATTGACAAAGGGAATGGTGAGGCCAGCTCCAACGGCAATGAGCATATTGGGGGTCAGGACTCGAAATATAAGCAGCCAGTCATAGTCCGACCGGAGCGCCTTAAAATTATCAAGAAAATGACTGGAAGTTGAACGCGGCTTTGCTTCACGAATGAAGAGCACCAGGAAAATGGAAAAGGAGCTCAAGCCAACAATCATGAGCATGATATGGTATTCATCAAAGACAATAAGTTGATTGAAGATTGTGATGTCGCTTAATCTGGATAAGAGATTGATCAACAGTCCAGAGACAATCATTGCCAGAGACCAAGTTGAAAAACTTAATGAAATCGCTTCTGTTACAACGTCTTCAGGTTCTGATCGCATGATAAATGGTAAGGTACAAACACTAAGGATCATAAATGAAATACCCCAGGCAATGAAGCCAAAAGTTATCTGAGTTACATCCCCACCCTTGATCATGAGCAATAAAAGCAAACTCGAGAGTGGAACCATAATGCTACTTGCTATAAAGAATGGTTTAAGCGGTTTCCCCCTGATAAAGACACCCAATGGAAATGCCAGGATCAGGATACCAAGAAAGCGATAAGAGTTAAACTCGGCTATAACACTATCTGTGTAGCCTTCTTTACGTAAATAAATATTTAAAATCAGGATGAACGCTGCATTTATCAGATGAATTAAAAATGCGGCGGAGATCAAGAACAGGACGCTCTTTGATATCTTCTGATAGCGATGTATTAATGATTTCAAGGTCGATCGATCAGATTGAAATCCGAGCCCCTCTTAATAAGACGGTTATCTGGACCTCTTCGCACGAATTCGGAGGCCTTCATAGTCACAAGCTTTACACTGGTAGCGGTGAACCTTAAGTCGAAATATTTTGGTGGCCAATCGGTCCATAGGTCTTCTATGAATTAAATGTAGGTCGCCTCCGCAGTCAGGACAGGAAGACAAATCACCATAGCGATCGATGGCAGTTTGACGGACTCGGCTGGTGTATAAGACCACAGCGGTAACAATGAGAACAATACCAACGATATCTGAGGTCTCAAACACATCAACCATGCCCAGGAACTTGATAAATATTCGATTTATTAACTCAGTAATGTCTTGAAATAGTGTGACTACCCCTTGATATACCACTGTTTTGATATGCATGTCCTCGACTAAGAGAAAAATGCCAAGCACCAAAAGAGAGCCCACCATTAATTCAAATCGAAAATGCTTAATAAAGGATCGTTCGTGACGACTACTTTCACTACTGCTTTTACTACGTCTTTTCCTGCTTTTTCCTGCTTCACTCATATCTGATATTCTCTCACCTTTACATAATGATCCAAGAAACTAAATTAAACTATCTTCAGAGACACCATAATCTTTTGTCGAAATAAATCTGATTTGCGCTATATCATATTGAGACTTCCCTATTATTTGGGACTGCCATTATTAGTGGGTAGCTGTCAATTTGTTCCCACCTTGCCCAAAATTGATTTAGCTTAATTGCATGAATACTCAGAAATTCATAAGATCATGGCCAGCCTTATGGCTCTGGATGGATTTTTTGGAGACCCATATCAAGGGTGCTCGCATTGATACCATCTATACTTTCCGAAAAGCCAGGTTGGATATCCACTTTACTAAACAAGAGTCCGCCTATCGACTGAGTTGGGAAAAACAGGGCAATCAAGCTACCTTGACTTTTTCAGAAAATTTTACCCATCCCAAGCGACGTGTTGAACTCCTAAAAGAAATACCTGATGACTCAAAGGTAGTTGGTGTGAGTCTGCATGCTAAAGACCGGATACTACAGTTGGATATCTCTTCCGGTCTTAACTTAAGAATTGGCTTTTTTCCCACTGCCCTCAATATCTATTTATTAAACCAGCAGGGACCGGTGGCGAGCTTCCTAAAACAAGCAGAGCTGCCCCATATAGCGGATGAGTGGTTAAATACACATGATACACTGCCGGCTATCCTCCCCGGCCAGACTATGACCAGGCAAGAATTGCTTGAAGCTAAAAAAGGGTTCTCATTCGACCCTGAGCATAATGAAATCACTTTTGGTGAGAGCCAGGCTGACAGTGGGCTAGATATTGCTAAACTAACCATATCAGTGCTAAAAACTCAGCAACAGCCAAAACAGAGTCCGGCAACATCTGTTCGGAAAAGCGCAAAAACGGTCTTGAAGCGTTGGCAGTCAAAACTCCTGAAAATAGAAAATGAGTTTAAAGAAACCGGCAAGCTCCCTGAATTGGATATTCGTCTTCAGGCCTTACAGATAGGTCTTGGAATCGGGCAGGAAGCTCACAGTCATGAATTACAATTAGCGGCTGATTTCTCCCCCACTGGGAGCCCCTTACATATTCAATGGGAGTCAGGAACAACCCTGCTTCAGGAAATTCAGGCAACAGCCAAAAAGATTCGTAAACTAAAGGGGAAAGTTGACCAACTGCAGGAGGTCATCGCTCAGATACGGACTGATATTGAGTCACTTGAGCAATTATTGGCTGGCGATGATATTACCCCCTTGCAAGCCTTCCTGAAAAATCACGGTGAGAGTCTGGATCAAGCTGGCTACCGGCAAACCGAACGCAAACCCTATAAAAAATATCAATCACCAGGCGGTTTTGATATCCTGGTGGGCCGAGCTTCTTCAGATAACGATGTCCTGACCTTTAAAGTCGCTAATAAAAATGATTGGTGGTTTCATGCCAGACGCGTGAGTGGTTCCCATGTAATTTTGAGAACTGGTAATCAGGTACCACAGCAGCGTGATATAGCTAAGGCAGCAGAGCATGCTGCTCTTAATTCAAAAGCCAAACATTCTGGAATCGTGGTTGTCCAATATTGTCAGCGAAAACACCTGAGTAAGCCAAAAGGATCTCCACCGGGAGCAGTACTGGTACATCAGGAAAAGTCAATAACCATAGACCTGGATCAAATCAAATAATTATTTTATAGCGAGTAGGTTTCCTTTTATAAGGAAGTGTCATACTTCCCTTCGACAAGCTCAGGGCAGGCTCGGCTCAGCAAGACACATCCCAGCGGTTTGTCTCCCTGAGGTTCTCGAAGGGTCTACGGAAAAGCTGGTCTAACTTTCCACTGCCATCAGATCTGAACTAATTTCATCAATGAGTGACCACCCCGTACGGGAAATTATCAGATGCTGGTTGACGACGCTTATATGATCTGCCCACTTATCCAGGGCTGGTTTCCTAACGATCAGTAAGTCCTCCCCAAATTGCTTGATGTATTCGCTAAGATTTAGGCCTTCAGACAGACGTAACCGGGTCAGGATCATCTCATTTCTAGCCGTGTTTTCATCGATCATTTCTGAATCTTCTACACTAGACCCAGTTGCTGATACTTGCTGATTATACTGATCCAAATCCCTGACATTCCAATGCCTGCGACCTTGAAAGTAGGAATGGGCTGCTGGGCCAAAACCGAGGTATTCAACCCCAGTCCAATAATTCAGATTGTGACGACACTCATAGCCTGGTCTGGCATGATTTGATATCTCATAATTGGGATAGCCTGCTGCTTCGAGAAAGTCTCTCCCCGTGGTGTACATTCCCGTATCTACGGTTTCTTCCAGCATGTGGACATGTCCAGCGTCAACCCAACGGTGCAGGGCAGTCCCCTCTTCAACGGTAAGTGAGTAAGTAGAAATATGCTCAGGTTCAAGCTCTATCAGGCGCTGTAAGTCAGCTTCCCATACTGCTCTACTTTGTCCGGGAACAGCAAAAATCAAATCGGCACTGACATTCGTAAAACCAGCCTTGCGAACATCGTGATAAGTTGCGAAACTTTGCTCGACTGAGTGAATTCTACTCATAAATTTTAATTGATTTGGCTGAACTCTTTGCATACCATTACTAATACGATGTACTCCCTGCGCTTTATAGGCTTATAAGTTGTCCAGGGTCGCTTCGCCTGGATTAATCTCCATTCCAACTTCCATGGTATTGTCAGTAGCTGTTAAGTCCATTAACACCGTCATAAGCTGCTCTAACTGACTCGGAGATAGTAGATTCGGAGTACCACCACCCAGAAAGATTGTATCGATATAATGCTGTGATAGGTCTACTTGTGAAACGGTATGCTTAATCTCCTTGATAATCATTTTCAAATAGACCGGGATGCTAGCTTCTCTACC
>JAUVDF010000192.1 GCA_030595455.1 Fidelibacterota bacterium
GGTCTGCTTGCGCAAAGATCGGCGCATCATCCAAATCCGATTGGTTTAACGGTTGCCCAGATCATTGGTGTAGAAGGGAGGTCTTTGATCGTTCAGGGGCTTGACGCCGTTAATGGAACGCCTGTGCTGGATATCAAGCCGGTCTTTCAGGAATTTCTACCAGATGATGTTAAACAACCTGCCTGGGTCTCTGAATTGATGAAAGATTACTGGGAAAACTCCTAGAGCCCTACTCCAATAATAAATCTGATTTTACGATTGATACTACTTCCACCTGACCCTGGTGTCAGCAGACCAATTGCAAACCAGAGATCTTCTTTCCCATGGGATAGGGTAGGTCCCCAGAAAAAGTTATCCGGGTCACCCTTGGTTTCCAGCCCAAGGGTAATCAATGGGTGGAGCAGGTAACTGAGTCCGGCTGCATATTCAAACTTGATTTCGGTCTCATCTGCTTCAAATTCAAATTCCAGCACCGGGTTTAGTGAGAGATTAAACCGACCAAAGTCTCGGGCTAAAATGAGCTTGGTTTCCAGGGCACTGTGATCAAAAGCAGCGTTGTCTTTGTATTCCAGGTAAATGAGCGGATCGAGCAACCATTGACCTTTTTCACCTAGACGATAACGCAGACGCAGTTTGAACCCATCATAGGCAAGGGGAGCATTGCTGGCTTGCTTAAACTTTTGATAAATACCGACATCAAAGCGATTATTCATTCCAATTTCATATTCATACTGCAAGGTTGTAGCGGCCAGCCGACCTGAATCAGTTTCTGTATGAGTAAACTCGGTATAGCTCTCTAATTCAGCTTCACCACGGGGTAAAGTTTGGTATTCATAGGTCCAGACGTAGCGGCGACCATCTCCATTACCGGGGATAACTAAAATTCCGAAGAGTAAAATTAATAAGATATTATTTTTCACAAAAAGGTACCTTTATGGTTGTTTGACACTGTCATGCAATCACATTAATGCGAACCAGTCTCAATTGCAAAGATAATAATAAACTATTTCAATCAACTAAACCTGTAGGTTAACTTCTAACTCAATTAAGGAGGTGCCTATGAAAGCATTTCTATCCAGCTTAATCCTAATCGCAATGATAGGTGGTGCATTTGCTCAAGAGCTTGACTCTCTCAAGGGTCGATCCACTTACCAAAGAGCCTGGGATGCAGCCATGTTTGATGGAAAGATTACAGATGAAGAACGGGTCCTGATGAACATTTTAGTTGAAGCCCTGGTGTTATCAGTGGATAGCAGTCGGGTCTGGGAATCCCAGTGGGGGTTCAGGGTTGATCAACCGCTAGATCAATCAGGTCGCTGGCCGCTGGTCCTTCAGAATATAGTGATTGGATCGGCACTCTACGGCTGGGCAATTCCGTATGTCTTACATGCTGAAGATGGGCGCTGGTTCGTTGGTGGAGAAATGGTTTCAATGGGTGCGGCTTTTTACTTGACCTACAAATACACAAAAGGCATGGAAATGTCGCATGCTCGTACCCAGATGATGCGCTATGGATCATTAGTAGGACTAAGATATGGCGTAGGAATGAATCAATTATTTGACCTATATGAAGGAGATGGCGAAGACCGGGAAACTCTTTGGGCCTGGATATTAATGGGCTCTGTACCTGTGGGTCATTACGGAGGAGAACTCCTTTTTGATAAATATAATCCCTCTAATGGACAAGCCTGGGCTTGGACCATGTGGACTGGGGCTGCCGGAGTTACAGCTAGAAATTTACACAGTGTGATGAATGACCGCCCTGAAGAGCCGGCAGACCTATGGGACGCTTTTGGTAATTACGATGAAATTGCCTCGAGTCAATATGATGAAGATATGGATAATTGGGATAAGCGAAAGACTATCACAGAGTTAATTGCTTATCCAGCGGGGGCGTGGGTAGGATATAAATTAGTCAAAGACAAACAATATACTTTTGGTGATGCCCTGATGCTGATGCAAGGCTGGGGTTTTGGATTCTATAACACTATGATGTTACAGTCGATCTTATTTGATGAAGGCGATGAGGATATGTTCTTTCTAGTGTCAGCACTGGGTGCAATCGGCAGCACTTTTGCCTATGATTACTGGATTAAGGATGATGATTTCACCTTTGGCCAAGCAACCCTCATGCTGCTAGGATCAGGGTCTGGTTCGGCCTTTGGGTTTGGTACTGCAATTCTACTGGATGTTACAGATAAAGAGCCAATGCTGACAATGGCTTTACTTGGGTATGGTGCAGGCACCTGGCTAACACGACAGATTTTAGATACGGCACCAGATGGATCTCTTGCATATTCAGATTCAAGACGAGTTACCTTAAGTCCAACAGCTCTGGTCTCTTACGGAGCGAATCAAAAACCGGTCTTAATTCCGGCGCTTGAGTTAAATTTTAGTTTTAAATAGAGGCAATGTGTCTAGACTACTCTAGATGGTAAATACACAGCCTTATACAAATAAGCCTCGCGCAATTCTGCACCTGGACCTGGATGCATTCTTTTGCTCGGTCGAGGTTCTGCGTGATCCCTCATTAAAAGGCAAGCCAGTTGTTGTTGGTGGACGAAGTGAAAACCGGGGCGTTGTGGCTGCTGCCTCTTATCCAGCCCGAAAATTTGGTATCCATTCAGCCATGCCCATGATCGAGGCTACTCGACGTTGCAAAGATTTGATCATCATTTCATCCCAGCACGGCCTCTACCGCATGTACTCCAAGGTCATCATGGGGATTATCAGAGCTGAGTCACCCATTATTCAACAGGTCAGCATTGATGAAGCTTATCTGGATCTAAGTGATGAAGTCGATGAATGGATTGAAGCTTCAGAGGTTGCCCGTAGAATACAGTTAAAAATATCGAGGGATATCGGTTTGTCAGCATCGGTTGGAATTGCCACGAATAAGATGATCGCCAAAATTGCCTCTGACTTTCAAAAGCCTAACGGACTCACCGTTGTTTTACCGGGAACAGAGATAGAGTTT
>JAUVDF010000079.1 GCA_030595455.1 Fidelibacterota bacterium
CAAGGGTTTATTGGTGTCCGAGTTTCTAATGGGTTCAAAACCTGATGCTCCCAATTTCCCACGAAGAAATCGGATCATATCTGGTCTCTCAGCTGGTACGATTGTAATTGAAGCGGCCGAAAGAAGTGGTTCACTGATCACAGCCTACTTCGCCCTTGACCAAAATCGTGAAGTGTTTGCAGTTCCAGGTTCAATCAGGAGTCGTCAGAGCAGGGGAACCCACCAGTTGATCCGTCAAGGTGCTAAGTTAGTTGAGAGCATAGATGATGTTCTTGAAGAGCTAGGTGAGAAATACCGTTTAGGTAACTCAAGTGGTCAGCAGGAACTCAGCATTGCCATGGATACCAAAGAAGCCGTAATAATGGAGCAAATCCCTGATTCTGAAGCGATTCATATCGATGATCTTGCAATGGCAACATCCCAAACGACTTTTGCCTTGCTGGGACTACTGCTGCAAATGGAGATGAAGGGACTTGTTCAACAGCTCCCAGGGAAATATTTTAAGCGTAAATAATTTCGTGAATGGTCAGCAACCCACGACTTAAGTCGCGGGTTGCCATGCACATAGAACAAAGGAAGAAACCATGCCGACCCCAATGATTACTGACCTGATGTCTTATCTTGATCAAAGTGTAACTGCTTACCACGCTACACTTACTGCTGAACAGACTTTAATAGACAAGGGCTTCACAAAGCTTGATGAAAAAGAAGCATGGAAATTAGAATCCAACGGCAAGTATTATGTAATCCGCAGTGAAAGTGCACTGGTTGCCTGGCAAATGGGAAACGGGAGTAAGTCAGGTGTCCGCCTGATTGGAGCCCATACAGATTCTCCGGGATTACACTTAAAACCAAACCCTCAGCATAGCAAAAGTGGCTATATCCAACTGGGAGTCGAGGTCTATGGAGGTCCGCTGCTGGCCAGCTGGACTGATCGAGATCTTTCGCTTGCCGGTAGGGTTATCTTGAAAGATGGGGGACAGCTGAAGGTTAAAGCTTTCAAATCAGATGTTGTTCTTTTACGCATTCCCCAGCTAGCTATTCACTTGAATCGTGAAGTAAATGACAAAGGCTTGAAGCTCAATAAACAAACCCATATGCCACCCATTTTTGCTCTGGAGAGTGTAGATGGCGACCCGGTTGATGAAAACCTGGTGAAGCAGCTCATCGCTGATTCCCTACAAGTTGATGCTAAAACGATCGCCAACTGGCAGCTAGAGTGCTACGACACCCAGACATCTAGTTTGAGTGGACTTAATCAAGAATTCCTGGTTAGTGGTCGCATCGACAATCTGACCATGTGCCATGCCGCCTTGAAAACATTAACCGAAAAGCAGTTCACCAGTCCGCAGACCGCCATGATTGCCCTCTTCGATAATGAAGAGATTGGCAGCTCCACGCAGAATGGTGCAGCCTCTTCTTTTATCAGGGATATTATTCAACGCGTGGTTGATACTTCAGGTGAGCAGCACAGTCTACAAAGAGGTCTGGCAGATAGTTTATGCATTTCCGCTGACGGAGCCCACGCCATTCATCCCAATTATGCCGAGTTTCATGATCCTCAACATGCAGTTAAAATGAACCGCGGACCAGTCATCAAAGTGAATGCCAATCATCGCTATGCTACCAGTGCTTTTACCTCAGCTATGTTTGAGCAATTATGTGCAGATGTGGATGTGCCGGTTCAGCACTATGTCCATAAAACTGATCTACCCTGTGGGTCGACGATTGGACCCATTACCGCTACTGGTTTGGGGATTCCAGTGGTTGATGTGGGGAACGCCATGCTCTCCATGCACTCAATCCGCGAAACAGCTGGTGTAAAAGATCATGAAATGATGATTAAAGTAATGCAGCAATTCTTTAGCAAAGAGGATGTCCTGGCAGTTTAAATAGCTGAAGATATTCTATAGAGAGAGGAGACATAAAGTCTCATTTTGCTTGTTATTGTAAAATTAATAAATCACTCTTCCTTCACCCTTAATAATTGATACATTATTTAGCTATTTATGGAATGAATATTAGACGTAGCTGATCTTGAAGATGCGTTGTGCTCTCAGGCCTTGCAATGAGAACGCGCCTAACTCCGTCAGGTCCGGAAGGAAGCAGCGGTAAGCTTTGTAATCGTGTGCAGGAATTCCCTGGGGCACGCGCATCTTTGAGATCAGTAACCATATAATAAACCGGAAAGTCCCCCACAGTGACTGATCAAGATTCTGCCTATATTGTCTCTTCGCTAAAGTACCGACCACAAACCTTTGAAGATGTGGTAGGGCAGGAGCACGTTTCCAGAACCTTGCGCAATGCCTTGCAAAGGCAGCGTCTAGCCAATGGCTATATTTTTACCGGTCCCAGAGGCGTTGGAAAAACAACTTCAGCTAGAATCCTGGCCAAAGCGATTAACTGTGAGAATCCTAGCGAAGGTAATCCCTGTAATACCTGCAATCACTGTGTTGAGATAACCGCAGGACGCAGCCTGGATGTATTTGAGGTCGATGGTGCATCAACTCGTGGTATTGATGCCATCCGTGAGTTAAGGGAAGTGGTTAAGTATCCACCCGCCAACTCAAACTACCGGGTCTACATCATTGATGAAGTCCACATGCTTACCAAAGAAGCTTTTAATGCCTTACTAAAGACCCTGGAAGAACCACCACCGCAGGTCTTGTTTATTTTTGCTACAACTGAACCCCAAAAAGTTCCCTTGACCATCTTGTCCAGATGTCAACGCTACGATTTTCGCATGATTTCTACTGAGACCATGGTTGCCCGCCTGAAAATGATCAGTGAGAATGAGGGCATCAAAATCACTGAAGATGGGTTAGCCCTGATTGCCCGTAAAGCCGCAGGCAGTCTCCGGGATTCACTGAGCCTATTGGATCAGGTTTCCGCATTTACGGAAGATGAAGCCACCTTGGAGCTCGTGAGGCGCGTCCTTGGTGTTCTGGATGTGACTATCTACTTCGATATGCTTCATCATATCGCCAGTCAATCAGCTGATAATTTAATTAAACAGGCAAACCTCCTTTTTTCCCGAGGGATTAGTATTACAGAGTTTTTACAAGGCTTAAGTGAGCATATTCGGAACCTGTTGGTTGTAAAGGTTGCCGGTATTACTGAGTTTCTGGATGTCTCTGACGCAGATGCTAAGGCACTTGAGGAACAGTGTGGCTATTTCGAGGAAAGAGATTTACTGAGGATGCAAAATATGGTGACAGAGACGCTGAGAGAGCAGCGTTTTGTGAGTAACCAAATTGTATCCGTAGAATTGATGCTACTTAAACTTGTTCGCTCTACACGCGCCCTGGATTTAGATGCCATTCTGAGTGGTAAAACTCCTAGTAGTCCGGCAATCCCAAAACCAAAGCCAGTTGCGGTTCCTGAGCCTGAAGAGAGTGTGGCCAAACCTAAGGCTGAAACAAAGGTTAAAGCACAGCCTGTAGTAACTCCGGAGCCAGATCCTGTACCAGCACCTGTTGAGCCAAAAGCCGAAACAGCTCCTGAAGTTGAAGAGCCGGTAGCAGAAATGCCTACTGAGCCAGCACAGGAGACAAAGTCCAAGGACATCGAGCCTGAAACAGCGGATATCGAAGTTGAAGATACTAATACAGATACTGATACTGTCACTTTGGAAACCATTAAACTAAGTTGGGAAGCATTTATTGAACAGCTAGGTAAAGTGGGGAAAACCACTGGCGTTTTCATGAGTGAGGGGACGCCTACAAAATTTGAGAGCGGGGACTTAACGATAACCTTTGCTCCTGAGCAGAAATACCACATTCAGACCTTAAATAAATCGATTAAAAGCATTCAGGAGAAGGCTCAGGAAGTCTTTGGAACAAAAATGACCCTGAATCTATTAGAGCAAAATGGTCATAAACCAAAACAAAGAAAAGAAGATGAAGTTTTGGCACATCCTACATCCCAACATCTCCTGGATATTTTCGATGGAGAGATTGTCGATGAATGATAAGCTGGATAAAGCTTCATACATATAGGAGAGTACTCCAATGATGCCAAAAGGCGGAATGGGCAACTTACTGAAACAAGCCCAGAAGATGCAAAAAGATATGGAACAGGCCCAGAATGAACTGGCTGCAATTGAAGTCGAAGGTTCAGCAGGCGGCGGTATGGTTAGCGTCAAGGCCAATGCTAAGCTGCAGGTGTTGTCAATTAAGATTGAGCCTGATGTACTGGAAGATGATGTAGACATGGTTGAAGATCTGGTTCTAGCTGCCGTTAATCAGGCACTTACCAATGCACAAGATGCGGCTAATTCACGGATGTCTCAGGTGACCGGTGGCATGGCAGGTTTAAATATTCCCGGACTTGGATGAAAATTCTGCCAGACAGTCTCGAACGAATTACCCAACAGTTGTCACGTTTCCCAGGCATTGGGAAGAAGACAGCCCAGCGAATGGCTTTTCAGCTGTTAGAGTGGAACCCAGAGGATGTTCAGCAACTGGGTGAAGTGATTATTAACAGTACTGAGAAACTAAGAAATTGTTCAGTTTGTAACCTGGTTACTGAAGCTGACCCATGTCCTGTTTGTCTGGATACCCGGCGGGATGATTCAATCCTGTGTATTGTTGAAGATTCCAGAGATGTTGTAGCGATTGAGGAAACCAGTCGTTTTAATGGCAAATACCATATTTTGGGTGGAGTTTTATCACCTTTAGAAGGAGTAGGACCTGATCAACTGAACATTCAGAGTTTGCTGGCAAGAATTGGTGATATTGTAGAAGTGATTATTGCCATGAATCCCAGCGTTGAGGGTGAAACCACCTCCTTGTATCTGGCTAGAATTCTTCAAGAGCGGGATGTTAAAGTTACCCGACTTGCCAGAGGGATTCCCAGTGGCGGTGATTTAGAGTATATTGATGGCGTAACTTTAGGGAGGGCCTTGGACGATAGGCACGAATTAATATGATACATAATATACCCAATATTCTGACAATATTTAGGATCGTAATAACACCCATAATTGTATGGTTCCTGATCGGTTTTGATGGATTCACACTCCATCTAGTTGCTGTAATTCTATTCATTATCGCATCCTTGACTGACTTTTTCGACGGGATGCTGGCTCGTAAACTTCAAGTTGTGAGCGAGTTTGGCAAATTCATGGATCCTTTGGCTGATAAAATTCTGGTTAATAGTACGTTTATCACCTTGAATATCATGGACATTATGCCCATCTGGATTACCGCTGTTGTAATATTCCGTGACATGTTTGTAACACTCCTACGCTGGGGCATGCTGGCCAATGGTGTCTCCATGAATACCAGTCAACTAGCAAAATTAAAGACCGCATTTCAGTATATATCGATGTATGTGGGTCTCGTTTTTATTCTCATGGGACATTTTGAAGTACTGGATTCTTTGGTAGCCTGGCTGGAGGAATGGTTTGTTACCGAAACTATTTTTGCTGTTACCGGTATAGTGACAGCTTACACAGGTTTTAACTATTTATGGATAAATAAAGTCTATCTCAAATCATTCTTTGAGGAAAAGGAATGATCCAACTTCTTCGTGGATTCACTTCAGTTGGATTTGTTGGACGCATACCGGGTGCTCCCGGTACTTATGGTTCACTGGTTACCTTACCAATAGCATATCTTTGGGGCAGCGTAGTTACTGAAAATCATTTAATCACCCTGGGCCTGATAATAGTTCTCGCTGTATTGGGAACTTTGGCCTCCACTATTGTCGCAAAATCGATTGGGATTGAAGATCCCAGCGAAATTGTAATCGATGAATTAGTCGGTCAGTGGATTGCCGTACTAGCCATCCCTGCTCAT
>JAUVDF010000189.1 GCA_030595455.1 Fidelibacterota bacterium
AACATAATGGCTGTTTGTGTCTAATTCGTACTGGTACAAGGGATTGATCTGGTGCTTGTAGCCCACTTCCACTCGAAGGGCTTGCTCGTTTATATCACTTTCCACCTGGAGTCGATGGTTTTGTTCATCGTAGGCCGTAACTCCCAAGAAGCGAGTATGGGATCTCAGTTTAGAATTCCAGCCATAGCGTATCGATTCACCCAGACTATTATGGTACCAGAGCGTAAAGTCATTAAACTCAGCTTCACCTTGCTTATAGTTCACAAGTAATGAGGGTGCTGAAGTGTCCGCTGTTGCAGTTAAAGCAGGATGTGTCTGCGACCATAAGGAGGCTTTGTTTCCAAGTGGATACCAGCCCTGTCGATCCGTATTAAAAGGCTCTCCACTTAAGGGGTGAATAGCTGCCAGGTCAGACCACTCCTTGAGGATGATCCCCTTAACTCCAAAGGGGCGATAATATTGCAGGTGTCCCCAGGTACCAGAGACCGCTCCAAAATCAGGAACATCATTATCAATGACAGCTGGCAGATCAAGTTGAGCGCTCAAGGGAACGGCAATAAAGAGCAGGACTAAGAGACTAATGGTACTGAATTTTTGCATATCAAACATTTTCAAGACCGTGCATCAAAAGTTGTCGTCTGACTAATTGAACCAAGGCGGGTCCAAAGATTGCGAAGAGAGTTGTGTTTGAGACCATGTGCATAACAAAAAAGGCTAGCCCGGCAACCACAGTTCCCCACAGTGTGCCCTCAATTATTCCAGAGCTAAGGGGAAAACTTAAGGCTGTTAACAGATCGTATATAAGGGTCAGGACGAAGCCGAGCAAACCCATGAGCACTGTCTTCAAGAAAACATTTTCAAGGGCTACAATTGAATTCGAAAATAGACCACCAACCCAGCCACTCAAACCAACACTAAGCAATTGAAAAGCATAAAGAATGGGGAAACCCAGACCTGACCCAATCGGGTTCAATGCTGAAAATATAGCCTCACCTAGCACTGCTACAATGAAGCCTCTTTTAGGACCAAGAGCCACACCCCCTAGAAAAGCGGTCAATATCACCAATTCCACATTGGGTATTAAAGCCATAACGATCCCAACAGTGGCAATGAGTCCAACCCAAAGCGACATCAGCGCGAGGCGACGGTATTCAAGTAGAGACATGCCCTGACCAGGGTTATTCATTGCCATCTTCAGAAAGATCACCTTTCAAGAGTGGTCTCCGGAAATAGTTGAAGCGGTTGGTCCATGATCCCGGTTCATTATCTTTATCAATCGCTTCAGCCATCATATTCATACGGGCATCCAACTCATCAATATGGTGCAAGAGCAGGGCTTCCATAAATTTGGGTTGTTTTGGTGATTGCCATTCATACTTCCCCTGGTGAGCAAGGATCATGTGTTCGACCTTGAGCTGTAATTCCTGAGGGAAGTCTTCAATCTTGGCCATCACATCGCGGGCAAGATCCCGCCCCATGATAATATGCCCAAGTAGTTTACCTGAATCCGTATAGCCTGGTTTTTGAGCCGGGTTCAACTCCATAATTTTTCCAATATCATGGAGCAGAATGCCTGTTAGCAGTAAATCCTCATCAACGTGATAGTGTTTCGCCAGCATGACTCCCAATTGGGCCATGGATAGGATATGCTCCAGGAAACCACCCAACCAGGCATGGTGTAACTTCATTGAAGCCGGGTGTGACTTAATTACCTCTGTGTTATCCTTGTAGATTGTACTAATTAATTCCTTGAGATAGGGATTGCTCATCTCTTTGATAATGCGACCCAGATCCCGCCACATCGTATTTACATTTAGTTTACTCGCAGGAATAAGCTTGGTAAAATCAAAACCATATTCGGCATGTTTTTCAGGAGAAGCTTTACCAATATCTTCGATCTCCAGTTGCAAGCGTTCAGCATATTGACTAACCCGCCCCTTGACAACAACAGCATCCCCCTCTTCAAAAGATTTCTCAAAGGCCGGTACATCTTCCCAGACTTTGGCTTCTATGGAGCCGGTATTATCTTGTAGTTGTAACTGCAGGTATGGGTGATTTGTACGTGTACTGCGTAAATGCTTTTCACGAACCAGAAAAAACCCCTGTATCCGAGTGTTCTTCTTAAATTTTTTAATTTGCGTAATCTTGGCCTTCATACCCACAATACCCTTCTAGCTTTTACTACGTTAACAGTTTAATCCTGAATTGCCTGACAGACAAATTCATAAGCTCGCAAAACTAAGCAGCTATTAAATTGTCTGTAATTTTGTTAAACTGGGGTTAGCTAGATTCTAATTCGGTGAAAAGCAAATATCAAGACTAATTATGAACACTTACTTATTAGCCCATTTCTTGAATATAGGCCTCATAATCCTGTTGCCGGTTCAAGTTTTTCAAAGGCGTTTCCCCCTGCATTGGAAAATGATAGACCGGGCATTTTTTAAGAGCCCGATGAATAGCCAACTCACCTTCATCTAAAGCCGATCGAAATATGGGGATACAATTCTTACTATAAAATGCGAACAGCGGCTCCTGGCGACCATCAATACAGACCGGAATAACTGCCGAGACATGATTCATTTGTTTATGCATCTTCTCAACTAAACTCATATCTATATAGGGAATATCTACTGCGATCACAAAATTGTATTCATTACTGGATGCAGCTAGAACAGAGGTTAAGCCCTCCAGAGGTCCCTTCCCAATGTGTTCATCTTTGATTACCGGCAAATTCAGGTAACTCTATTTTGCAGGGTCATTGGCTGAAATGATAACTTCGGGAAAATGTTGCTTTAAAATGCGTACCTGGCGTTCAAGCAGGTTTTCATTCCCTACTTTGAGGAATCGCTTGTCCTCACCCATCCGTTTGGCACTGCCACCGGCCATAATGATGGCTGAACAGGACTCATAGATAGTCACCTTACTCATCTATCATTTCCCATGCATTGGCCTTGAGCGCAAGCTCCAGATTCGTGATATCAGTAAGTGGTTGTTGACAGGCATAGTCCTCGCAAATATAAACGGTCAAGTTCCCTTCAATAGCTTTTTGATAAGCCAGGAATCCCGAAATATTTTCGATCTGCTCAAAGCCTTGATTCGGCCGAAATAGGACA
>JAUVDF010000196.1 GCA_030595455.1 Fidelibacterota bacterium
ATAGACATCTACGACCTCTTCTAATTTAAACCCTTCATGGATACGAATACTAGCAATGAATCTAGCGTAATTCGACATGGATAAACGGTCCCCTGTTCGGACAGAGACCTTCAGCAGGTTAAATAAAATACCTAAATACCAGGCTAGCTTTTCAGGAACCATTTTCTGGTAAGATGGGAATCTTACCTGGTTTTCAGGATCAAATATTTGATTCTGCATGCCTGCCAGAATCATATTTTCCTGATGAGCAAGCGCTTCGGCTATTCTGAGATTGGGTCGATCAGGGGATTTATATAGGGCTAAATCATTTTTTTGGTGCCATTCACTGGGGAAAGTTTTCATGTGCTCGATGACATGCAAGAGACGTCTTTCCAGTGTGTAGCGAGGAATAATATCCCAATTTAGCTCTTTTCTGGTATACGATGCATCCACCTCCATGCGCTGATCGATATATTTCATCATCCAGGGGCGTTCGAAAGGACGTTGCCCGATTAGTCTTCCCAACAGGTCTAATACCCTAACACCGAGTCGGGAGAGGGCAACCGGCATGTGAATTGCCGATCGTTTTACGCCAAAAATAAGTCGGGTACTCGCATCATATAGCTCTTGATGACTACTACCTTTATCGGGACTAGCAATCAAGACATCAAATGCTTTTAATCTCAGTGTTTGGTCAAGTATAGACCTCAGCATCCTGATCAGGCTGCTAATATGAATATAGGGTACGGCCGAATTACCCTTCCCCCCTAAAACGTTTGATTTCCATGAGTTTGATGACCAGGTATCCAAGAACTTATAAAGCGGACCATATTCACACCAGTCACTAAACACCGCTGCAAACCGAACTACTGTACAGGGATACGATTTTGACCATTCTTGTGCGAGAGCCTCTCCGGCTATCTTGGTCACAGCATAAGGGAAGTCAGCATCCAGTGAGCTTTGCTCCGTTAAGCGTTCACCTGGTTTCGGAAATTCTGAGACCACCAGGGAACTAGAAAAAATAAATCGCTTGAGTCCCAGTTTGGCCGCCTCTTCAAATATGATAGTTGAACCATCAATGTTCGTTCTTTTGTATTCTAGGTTCGCTTCATTGGAGAAATCGAAGAAGGCTGCTAAATGGAGGAAGTAATCTGCACCACCATTATCCCGAATCTCATTTATGATGTCATGGATGGAATCACGATCGGCTATATCTGCCAAGTACCATTGGATATTCTTATGCCGTGAGATTCCAACCTCCTGTTGGCTACGACGGGCAATGGCATATATCCTGAAATCTTCTTTTTGGGACTCAACGAAGTTTCTGCCGATAAAGCCAGAAGCTCCAGTAATAACTAAACCGGGTAGCTTTTTGTCAGACATGTGAGTCTTTCTGGGTCGTATACAGTTCTAGGAAAAATAGCAAAACAAGTAAGCCCATAAAACCATCGCTTACTGCAGACATGGCAATAACCGGCACCATTTCAACAAAAAGAAAATATAGACTGAGAAAAATGAGAGCTATCCATTTGGCTGAAATAATAAAGATTAACAGACTTTTTTCGCTGAGTGGATTTCTGGAAGCTAGTAAATACGCAACACTCATGACAATATGGAAAACCCCGCCTTGAGTTGAAAAGAACCGATAGGGATCTACCGTAAAACCAAACCAAGACAGAACCCCAAAGGGCAAGACGATGAGTGCAATACCCACCAGAAATGAATGGAGTGCTATAAGTTGTAAGGTCAGACGGAATAGTGGAATACTTTTGAATAACTGCATGTCATTCAGACGTTCAAATATCAAGCCAATGTGTTACTAGCATTTACTGGACTCAATACCCCACTCACCCAAAATGCGCAGGGCATTACTAATGACCTTGTCAAAGACCCCTTTTATGGTCTCTGTCATTTCAAGATCCAGATTTTCCATGGATTCAGGTTGGATCCCCAGGAGGGTCATCTTCTTGGGTTTTCTATCTGTCAACTCACTGATACTGATCAGGTCTGATAAACCCAGATGATGGAGTGATATCTTTGGATCAAGTTGAGCCAGGATGGCGTCATCATCCAAACGTCCAACAGTTCCCGGTTCCATATCAAAATTTACGGCATCAATTATTAGGATAGATTTTTCTGTACCAAAGAAGGGCAACAGATCGAGACCGCTGGTTCCCCCATCAACGATCTCGATTTCTGGTTTAAAACTGTAGTTTTCCTCAAGGTGATTAACGGCATGGACTCCAATCCCCTCATCTTCCATGAGAATGTTGCCCAGGCCGAGGACGACCACCTCAGGATTAGAGCACATGGACTTTAGACTTTTCCTTCCCCTTATTATCATGCAAATGAATGGCACAGGCCAGACATGGATCAAAGGAATGAATAGTCCTCAGTACTTCCAGAGGTTTCTCCTCATCTGCGATGGGATTACCCATAAGAGCTGCTTCATACGGACCGATGGCATCATCATCATTGCGCGGTGCAGCATTCCAGGTGGAAGGTACAACGGCTTGATAATTTTCAATCTTGCCATTTTTAATGACAATCCAATGTGATAAAACACCACGAGGTGCTTCATGAAAACCAAAACCCTGCTGTTCTCCCTTAGGAAATACGGGTGGGTTAAAGGTAGTCATATCACCACTGGCAATATTATTGATCAGGTAGTCATAATTCTTCTCCAGCTCCTCAAACAGTACGGCTGTTCTAATAGCGCGAGCTGCATGACGACCTAAAGTTGAATGCATAACACTGAGCGGTATATCAGTGCTAGATTTTGTGATGGCCTTGATCTTAGCGAGAGCTACACCGGCAACTGCCTGAGTTGTTTTATGTCCGGCTGCATACATGGCCAAGACATTGGCCAAGGGACCTACCTGAGCTGGTTTGCCCTGGAAGGTGGGTGCTTTCACCCAACTGTATTTTCCATCATCTTGAAAATCAGTA
>JAUVDF010000073.1 GCA_030595455.1 Fidelibacterota bacterium
TGTCCTACATGTAAACCAGCACCTGATGGATATGGGAACATGTCCAAGATATAGTATTTGGGTTTTTCCTTAAGATTATCAATTGCCTTGAATGATTTATTCTCAGCCCAATATTTCTGCCATTTGGCTTCAATTTTATCAAATGGATACCGCTCTGCCATAACTACCTCTAATTGCTCATAAAAAAAACGCAGGGCTAAATCTACGTTATACCGTTATAAATGTCGGGGTGAAAGGATTTGAACCTTCGACCTCTTCGTCCCGAACGAAGCGCGCTACCGGGCTGCGCCACACCCCGAAATGTCTAAAAAGCGCGATAGTATATCATGTTGGCACAGGGATCGCAATTGGTAATGCCAATCCCCTACACGCTCAGCCAAATAATTTGATGCCAGTCGTGGTAATGATCGTAACAATGCTGGCACTGAGCAACAAACCAGTAAATATGGCAGCAAAAGATTTTCCATAGGATAAGCCAAATAAAAATGCTGCTGCAGCTCCAGTCCAGGCACCGGTGACCGGCAGCGGGATACCTACGAATACCACCAAGCCAAGGAACTCCCAGGTCTCAATCATTTTTCCCTTTTTTCGGGTTCGTGCAAACAGCCAGGTAAAAAATCTATCACCATACTTCCAGCGCATGAGAAACTTTGAAGTAGGCCCCAAAAGCAATACGATGGGTATTGATATAATGAAATTACCCGCTACAGCCCAAACATAGGCTTCATACCACTGCATCTCACCAATAGTGATACCCCACGGCAATGCAATTCTTAATTCTCCAATGGGTGTCATTGCCAGTAAAAAGGTAATCCAGCGTGGGTCTTGAATAAATTCCTGAAAAAATTGAATAACAGACTCTATCACTTAAAGCTCCTAAAAAATGTTCTTACAAATCGCAGTGTATCTTTCACCAAATGCATATGGCTCTGTTCATTGCCATAAATAACTGGAATAGTTTGCCAGACTAACTTTAATTTTAACTTGGCGGCATTAAAATATACAGCGGATTCAAACTGAAACCCGTCTTCATGTATAGCCCATAAGCGACTGTCGTTCAATGGATAACAGCGATAGCCAACTTGTCCGTCATAAACAATATTACCACTTCTTAAAGATAAAATCAGGCTGGTTATGTTATTGGAAAGCTTACGATGAAAGGGCATCTGAGCATTTGCAAAATCCCGGGCTCCAATTACTAAGGCCCCTGGTTTACTTACCGAGTGAGCATAAAAGCTATCAATCAAAGTCGGATCATGCTGACCATCAGCATCCAGCGTAATAGCATGGGTATAGCCCAGCTCTTTTGCGTGATTCAAACCCAGCTTTAGGGCTGCACCCTTCCCCTGATTATTTTCGTGTCTTAAATAAACCCCAGCTATGTCTTTAGCATTGAGGCCATCATTTGAGCCATCATCAACAACCATAATGGGCAGTTGGGTAATAAGGCCAATACTTTTTGCTAATTTTACGAGAGAATCCCGGCCGTTATAAACCGGGATAAGAATTATGGTATTTATCTGATCTGAACTCACCAGTTAACTTATTTTCCGTTAAGTGATGCTTTCTTGGGTCTCTTCTTACTAATCTTCCGAGAGATAACATTAAAACTCAATACTTTCTTTTTAACAGAGATATTGATAGTTGATGCGGCTTTAACCTCACCTCTTAATGTCATCTCAGCAATCCGGTCTTCAATTAGACTCTGAATAATACGTCGCAACGGTCTTGCGCCATACTCACTGTCCATTTCTTGATCGATGATCAAGGTTTTAGCGGCAGGACTGAGCCTTATTTTGACATTCTTCTCATTGGCATAATTGCTCACATCTTCGAGAATTAGATCCACGATTTTTATGAGTTCAGGACGAGCCAGCGAATTAAATACCAGGGAATCAGTCAAACGATTAATGAATTCTGGTTTAAAAGTCTGCTTCATTTCCTTCTTAATTTTGGACTCTTGCTCTTTATTCTGTGATTTCTGGTCTTTCGAGCTAAAACCAATATCAGGTTGTGAGAGATTTTTAAGTCCTAGATTTGATGTCATAATGAGGATACAGTTTTTAAAATCTACCGTATGGCCAAGACTGTCTGTCAAATGACCTTCATCCATAATCTGCAGGAGCATATTATAGACTTCCGGATGAGCTTTCTCTATTTCATCGAATAGAACAACACTATAAGGGTTCCGGCGAACAGCTTCGGTAAGTGTACCACCTTCTTCATAGCCAACGTATCCTGGAGGAGCACCAATCAATCTACTTACATTGAAACGTTCTGAGTATTCAGACATATCCATCTTGATCAAGGCTCTTTCATTCTGGTAAATATACTTAGCCAGAACCTTTGCCATCTCAGTTTTACCTACACCCGTGGGTCCGAGGAATAGAAACGAGCCAATCGGTCTCCTGGGATCACGAAATCCACTACGAGCGCGGCGTAGTGCTTTGGCCATAGCCTTGATAACATGCTCCTGCCCTACTAGGTGCTTAGTAATCTCAGATTCGAGCTTTAAGAGGCGATCTGCTTCGCTTTCAGCCACATCCTGAATAGGAATGTTGGTAATAAGTGATACGACTGCAGCCATATCGGCAACATTCACAACAGGTGGGTCAATTTTCATGGCAGTATTCCACTCTTCGTTGGCTTCCACCAACTTCTGAGTCAAATTTCGCTCATCATCACGTAATGAAGCAGCCAATTCAAATTCCTGGTTGCGAACCACATCTTCTTTTCGAAGACGTAGTTTGTCTAATTTAGTTTCCAGCTTGATAATATTGGCCGGTATATCAACATTAGCCAAATGAACTCTGGCCCCAGCTTCATCCATAACATCAATGGCTTTATCCGGATGAAACTTATCCTGGATATAGCGGCTTGAATACGATACGGCAGCCTCTAGCGCTTCATCACTATACTGAACATTATGGTGGGCTTCGTAACGATCCTTTAGGCCATGTAATATTAGTAACGTTTCTTTCCGAGAAGGTGGTTCAACTAATACCTTTTGGAATCTCCGCTCTAAAGCACCATCTTTTTCAACATATTTTCGGTATTCATCTAGTGTGGTCGCTCCGATACATTGCAAATCACCACGAGCTAAAGCAGGTTTAAACATATTGCTGGCATCCATAGATCCACTTGCTGATCCAGCACCAACTATGGTATGGAGCTCATCAATGAATAGGATAATATCATCGTTTTTCTCCAGCTCTGCAGTTACAGCCTTCATTCTCTCTTCAAATTGTCCACGATACTTAGTGCCGGCTATGAGGGCGGCTAAATCCAAAGACACGACTCTTTTACTTAGTAGAATTCGTGGTACTTTCTTGCTAATAATACGCAAGGCTAAGCCTTCAACAATAGCAGTCTTGCCTACACCGGGCTCACCGATAAGCACTGGATTATTTTTCTTTCTGCGGGATAGAATCTGGGCAACCCTCTCAATTTCTTTGTCCCGGCCAATTACCGGATCAAGTTTCCCGGCTCTGGCAGAAGCAGTCATATCGCGACCAAAGTGATCAAGTGCCGGCGTTTTGCTTTGTGGTTTGCCTTTTCCATGATCATGCTCACGGGTCCCAGACTCTGGTGCAAATTCCATTTCATCACGAACAATCTCATAATCAATACTAAACTGAGCCAAAATATCTGAAGCAATACCCTCCTGCTCCCTGAGAATTGCCAGCAGCAGATGCTCAACATCGACAATATCAGCATTTAAGTCTCTGGCTTCTTGATAGGTATTTTTTAATATCCGCTCTGCCCTTTTAGTAAACGGCAAAGTCCCTAGAATCATAGTGCCACCCGAAGTCCTGATTTGCTCTTCGATTTGCTTTTTAATATCAGCAGGATCAAGATTCAGCGCTTGCATAATCTCAATCACTTTATTGTCGCCCTGACGGAATATCCCTAATAGCAAGTGCTCAGATCCGATATAGGCATGTCCCAGACGAATAGCTTCTTCCTTTGAGAGTTGGATAACCGCTTGTAACCTTTTATGAAAATTTGCTTTCAATTTATAACCTCATATAATTAATAACTTTTCCAGCTTTTAATATAGCCGGGAAACCTTAAAGATTAAAACAATGTGAGATGATTTTGTTCAGCTCAAAGAAAAGACTCTATCGCAAGCAGCCGAGAGTGAACGACTATGGGTAGCAATCAAAAATGATTGCCCATATTCTGACCTGACTTTATTTATCAAATCAACCAGACGACGACCATTATCCGGATCGAGATTGCCCGTTGGTTCGTCCGCCAGCACTAATTCCGGTCTATTCATTAAAGCTCTGGCTACAGCAATTCTCTGTCGCTCACCACCAGATAATTGAGAAGGTTTATGATTCCTTCTTTCGAAAACTCCCACAGCTTCCAGTAGTTCCTCAGCCCGCCTGTTGGCTTCAACTTTTTCCAGATCAAGTATCTTTGCTGGAATCAGTACATTTTCTATAGCTGTAAACTCAGGTAGCAGGTAATGGAACTGAAAAATAAATCCTAAATTCTCAGCACGAAATTGACTTAGTTGGTCATCATTCATATTATTAGGTCGTTTCCCTGAAATAATAACTTCACCTGAATCGGCTTCATCAAGGGTCCCAATGATATTTAGCAGAGTTGTTTTTCCTATTCCAGATGGACCATTAATAGCAACGACCTCTCCTCTATTCATAGTGAAATTGATCTGCTTCAGGACTTGTAGTTTTTCCCCGCTGCTGGTATAGGTCTTATTAATGTTATTTATTTCAAGAATAGTATCCATAACCTACCTCTTATAATTTATAGCTTCTAATGGTTTTAGCCTGGCTGCCTTTTTTGCTGGATAGCGGATTGAGAAAACCACTAAAGTAAAAGCAGCAACAGCAACGATAACTATTTCACTCCATATTAATTTCACAGGTAGCACTGGAATTAAGTAGATATCCTCTGGTAATCTTATCCATGACCAATACGCCTGACTAAGCACCAATCCAGTACCAAAGATGGTACCGAGGACGACACCTAGAAAAGCCACAATAAATCCCTGCAAATTAAATATTTGTTGAATACTTGAGGTATGAGCACCCATCACTCTCAGAATACCGATACTGCCTGTTTTTTCAAGGACCATCATCATCAAGGAGCTGACAATATTAAATACAGCCACTAGAATGATCAGATTCAGACCAATAAAGCTGCCCCATTTCTCCATGCGCATAGCGTCAAAGAGCGTTTTATGCTGATCATACCAGGATTTTATTTCCAGTTCAGGGAAATTAGCAATAAGTCTATTTTTAATAAGTCGTGCATCATTAAAATCATTCAAATGAACATGGATTACCTGTTTACTTGCAGATTTAAATAATCGTCTGCCTTCCACGTATGGAATAATGGCCAGACTACGATCAAAATCAAATATCTCAGATTGAAATACACCAGTGACAACAAAGTGACGACTGGGAATTCTAAACTGCCCCTGCCCTGCATCCAATGGACTCTCAACAACTAAGGTGTCACCCACATTCAGAAAAAGATTATCAGCTACAGCGACCCCGACAACAATCCCAGGCAGTTCCTGATCATATATGCTCAGACGTCCTGGTAGCGTTGAGTGAGCACTTTGAGCTTTCAAGAGATGAGTCCACTGATCCTGATCAATGGCTCTAACATTAAGAACGACTTGTTCACTTTTAAATTTCAGAACCGCTTTCCTTTCAGTGCTGAAATAGATCGAACTTGACTCAGGGATATGACTTCTTAAAGTTTCAACTTCAATCTCAGGTGAAATGGTCAAGTGTGGAATAAAATTTGTGATGCGATTCGTAACTTCAGATTCAAACCCGTTCAAGACAGACATGGTAATTATAAGGGCCGTCACTCCCAGGGCAATACCAAGCATAGAAACGCCACCAACCCAACTAATAAAGCGATTAC
>JAUVDF010000102.1 GCA_030595455.1 Fidelibacterota bacterium
TTCATTGGACTCCATTAGTTTACCCATTCAGTTACCCTTTCGGATGGTGTTAATGTCTGTAGTCTTTTTATGGCACGGCTGTAGTCAACCGTCATCTCATGCAGAAAATAGTTTCTAAGGCTGGTCTCTATCATAGCTGAAATACAGCAATGAATCATGACTGATTTTATCCTAATAGTTTACTTTTCTCAATGGTTGTGAAAGGAATATAATGTGGAAATCGGTAGTTACAAATACTGTTTATCCCCTGCATGAGGTTCGAGCTTGATACAATAATAACAATAACTTATTGTGATATTTTTGATCACCTATTCAGTCTAAGCCAGATGATGCCTAGCAGTATACATATGCTATTTAACATATATTGCTATTATATAGTTTTAGGATAGTTCTTCGTAAGAGAATCTCAATTGAAGGAGATATGAGGCTCCTCTTAAAAATGCGAAAAAACAATAGTGTCAAATACTATCCTAACAACAATTTCAGGATCTAAGTTTTTAATATTGGTGATATTGTTTATCCCCTAATATCATGGATAAGCTCCCTTGTTTGCTAATGGTTTGTCCTCTCAAATATTAGGGTTTTTACTAATTATATAATGTTGATTGCAAGCTTAGACTACCGGATAGTAGTTCAAATCATAGCTATAAGACAGAAAGGGAAAAACATGAAAAAGATTACACTTTTACTACTCGTCCTGCTTCTCATTGCTGGTACATCCCATGCCACTGATAAACGCGTACGGTCACTGGGCAACAATCCATATATGCTTCTCGGCGATGATGCCTCGATCCAGCTATTTCCTCAGCGGATTAACGACATGAATCTTGTCTATTTTGAAAATATTCATTTAGCTAATCCTGACTACCTCCTTGTCATTGGTGACCCAGGTAAGACCTGGGGCTTCTATGGTGGGACCACCCAAAGGGATGATTATTTCAATGTCATTCGCAGCTTAGGAAAAACTGCGGCTGTACGGATGGGCTTACGTTTAGGAATTGAGAGTCAGACGGAAATTCTAGACGACAAGGAAGCAATCCCGATCACCAGCGAAGAAAAACTAAGCCAGACTAATATCATGCTAGACTTTGAATATGGGATGGATGTGGGTGATATTGAGTTTTCTACCTACTTGACTTTTGGTAAAACCCCAGGCAATATAGGTACCCTATTAGGCTTTGTACCTGCGCCACATGGTAGTTTTACCGGTGATTATGAAAGCGGCGGAAATAGCACCTCAACCGATGGTCAGGCTGCTCGCACCAGCTTTGCTCTTCAGGCTAAAGCCAGGACAAATAATGGACTTTTCATCTTTGATAACAGCTATGCCGTTTTTGGTCTCAGTTACCAAGGTGGCGCCAGTGAATTTACCGATGCAACCAATACCAAGATTGAAGATGATTCTGACTCCTACTTTTTTATAAGTTCAGAGTACCATATGTTCAACAATCAAAATCTGGCTGACAACAAGGTTTTCCTCGTATATGGTTTAGGTGGCACGATGTATTATAGCCAATCAACGGTTGAAAATCACCTGACGCCAGGTCAATCTGTCGATAAGTTTAGTAATTTTGTTATCGTCGCTCCCACTGTTAACCTGGGTTTAGAAACAAAACTAAAATACACAACCCTGCGCTTTGGAATGAGAAGAGCACTGCAGACACTGGGAATTTTCAGTACATCCGCAACCTATGATGCTGGTACCAATGAAAATGAGGACACTACTTCTGATTTCGTTTTTGGCGGTAATGGTTCTTATGCCTACACGGCTGGTATGGGTTTCAATTATGGGAACCTGCAACTTGATATTCTCGTAAACAATAACTTCTGGATCATGGGCCCACAGATGGTCTTTGATGCCAGGAATGGGACTATCGGTGTTAGCGCAGATCTGCTGTACACCTTTTAAACCGTTCTATTTACTGAGACATAAAAAAAGCCACCATACGCTGGTGGCTTTTTTTATAGTATCGAGCTAATGTAATTAATACCAGCGTTAATAATTTTTATATTAACATCCCAAACTATGAGAGGCTTTATCTCTCAAATAAAACTCCAGGGGGGTTCATGCGATTCTCACTATTTATTATCCTTTCAATCTTTACGAGTCTAACCCTGCAAGCAGATTTTCTGACTAGCAGACCTGTTGGACCTGGTATTATACACCACCATGAATACCAGCAGGCCGGTCCCTGGCATATTCAAGTCCTGGAAATTGATCTCACAGATTCACTGAATACTCTGGAAACCGTAAAGGCTTATAATCGAGTGGCCGGTAATGAGAGAACCTCCGCCATGGCCAGGCGCTCAGATTACATCGGCCATAGCGTTGTGGGAGCTATCAATGGTGACTTCTACGACGGCAGTGGCGTATCAATTGGCGCTCAGATCAGTCGAAATACAATGATTAAAGGACCAACAACCCGTTCTGTCTTCGCCTTAACGGAGCAAAAGATACCCCTCATAAATATTGTTAGTTTTACCGGCCATATTTCAAAGCAGGACAGTCTGACCTTTCCCATTCAGGGAGTCAATACTGAACGACTGGAGAATCAACTTATCCTTTATAACCATTACAAGGGGACAACGACTGGAACGAACCGATGGGGAACTGAAATAAAACTACAGTATATACAAAACTCCATCGGCGTGAACGCGCCTATTCAAGCTCTGGTCGTTTCTATGGATAGCCTTTTGGATATCGGGCACGGAAATATGGCTATCCCAGCAACTCAAGGAGCTGTTTTATCAGGACATGGACTGGCTAGAGATTTCCTTAATAAGCACCTACTTGTAGGAGATACACTACTTGTCAATTTAAGCCTGCCTCCCACCACTTCCCCGGTGCAGGAACTTATTGGTGGCATTCCCAGAATCATTCGTGACGGTGTTAAAAGTGTGGAATGGGAAAATGAATCCGTCAGTTCTAGTTTCGCCTATGATCGCCACCCACGTACTGCTATCGGCTATTCTGCCGACAGTACTAAGGTTTATCTTTTCACAGTGGATGGCCGGCAAGTCGGCTACAGCGTCGGTATGTCACTGTTTGAGCTGGCAGACTATATGCTGGGATGGGATGTTTTCCAGGGCATCAATCTTGATGGTGGTGGCTCCACCACCATGCTTGTCCGAGGTGCTGTTGCGAACAGTCCATCAGATGCTGGCGGTGAGCGTTCTGTGTCCAACGCTCTCATGGTAATTTCCAAAGCTCTGGAGGGACCCTTGGCGTATTTAAACCTGCCATGGGAAGAGACTTATACCCTCATCGAAACTCAACTACAATTTTCCGTGACCGGCACCGATGAATATTACAATCCCCTAGCGCTGAACACGGATTCTCTAATCTGGTCCTGTGATTCACTGATCGGCTCTATTTCAGCCAGCGGACTTTTTACCGCTACTACATCTGTAGGTGATGGTTTTGTCTGGGTGCAGCTAGGTAGCATTATCGATTCTGTTCGGGTTCATATCACCGATATTGCCTCCCTCAATCTGAAACCTGATCCGGTGATCTTGAAGGTTGGTGAAACACAGACAATGGCCGCCCAGGCTTATGATGATTTTGGTCATGCTATTCAAGTTCAACCTGAAGCTTTTACCTGGTCAGTTTCAACTGATCTGGCATCGATTTCTGCTGCCGGTGTGGTGACTGCAGAGCATGTCGGCGAAGGACTGATCCAGGCTTCCTACCATAGCGTAAGTGCTTCTATCCCTCTACGTGTCGGGATTAATTCCTTGGTCATTGTGGATGATTTTACCAACACAGATAATTTTACTATCAGTGGTTTAAGAGTCGATCTTGATGGATGTTCGCTCACAGTAGACAATAGTCAATATACCTCAGCACCGAGTTCAGGACGTCTGGATTATACCCTGACAACAGGTGGGGTCACTGTCCTCTATTTAAACTGTGATTTACCGATCTCCGGGACGCCAGAGTCAGTTTCTCTCAATGTTTTTGGTGATAATTCAGCGCACTGGCTAAGAGGAGAGTTTACGACGTCTACCGGTGATTATATGCTTGTGAATTTTAATGAAGCCTCACCCGGAATAAACTGGGACAACTCCTGGAAGGAACTAAAAGTTCCATTGTCCGAAGCCACACCAAAATATGGATACCCCAATGCTGTTCTCAGCTTCCCTATTACCTGGACAAAAATTTACCTGGCTGAAACTGATGAAAATAAAAAAGATTCCGGCACAATCTATTTGGATGATTTTAACCTCAATTATGTGACAACCGGTATTGGCTCTGAGCCAGGCAATAGGCCTGATATCCTCCAGCTAGTGGACAACTATCCCAATCCCTTTAATGCCAGTACTCGCTTTCTATTCAGAGTACAGGAACTAGGTATGCTAGAGCTACATATATTCAGTCTGGATGGTCGGGAAGTTGATGTTCTGAAGCATGAGGTGCAGCCCGGTAATTTTTCGATTAATTGGCAGGCACGTAATCTTCCCAGTGGGGTTTATCTATATCGAGCGACCCTGGCTCAGGATCAGATTTCTGGAAAATGTCTGTTGTTGAAGTAGCTGTTAGTCAGAGCTTGGAATAAAGGTCTTACTCATCTTGTAGTGAGGAATGCCCAATTCCTCAAAGATGTCCCCCAGAATTTCATAGCCCATATTGAGGTAAAAGCCGGAAGCATTGCTGCGGGCATGTAAGATAAATACTTGAAATCCCAGATTAAGCAGGTAGGCCTCGAAAGCCATAAATAAGCGTTTCCCCACACCTTGATTCTGCAGGTCTTCAGCAACGACCATCTGCTTGATTCGCAATTCTGCAGGAGAAATAGGAATTCCCAGAATACTGGCGATTAGATCACCCGTTTCATTGAAGGCGCCAAAATGATAGTAGCGATGCTCCTGACTCAAATCAACATGGGAGCCATCAAACAGATCCATACCCAGTGGAACCCTGAGGAGTTGATGTCGTAATTTAAGTGATTGCTCATAGGCATCAGTCCCATGATCAACCAATCGGTACTGCATGATTAACCTTCCAGCAGAGCTATTGGATC
>JAUVDF010000012.1 GCA_030595455.1 Fidelibacterota bacterium
CACACCGCACTACTCAACTCGCGAAACAGATTATTTTCAGGGTCTTGGCAGCAAATGGCAAGTAAATGATCTACAGGGCCTGGTGTTCTGGTCGAGTAGAAAAACATTAGGTAGTTTTGATGCAGACGACTTTCGAGAGGATTCTGATGGAATTCACCCTGTCCACAGGACTTTTGAGGAACACACACTGCGGGATATCGGGTTTGCTGGAATATATGACTTCGGTGATATGAACCTGTTTGCAGCTGTGCTTTATAATTCAGTGAATGGATATTCTGCCAGAACTGAATGGGGTCTCCATTGGGATCTGAGTAAATCCCAATTTTTTCAAATATTCATGGATGATATCAGGAGAAATAATTCTAGAATATTAATAAACTGGTCATTTCGAGCTAAATTAATTCAATTATCTGCCCGCTATCGCTACTTCCAAACGATGAATTCAACTATCATAGGATCAGGGATGTACCTACTTGGTTCCAGGGCTAAGAGTGAGCAAGGGTTTTCCCTGCGGCTACAAGTCAGACCTCGAAAGCAATTAAGTGTTCGCTATGCTTTGGATAATGGATCAGCCATTCAATTATCAAATATCCAGGATAACAGGAGCGTGTTGCAGCATAAAGCTCAAATACAGCTGGGAGGAAAACGACGTCAATGGCAATTGGATTTGAATCACAAAGAAGAGGGACCAATCATTCCTGATGATATATGGTCGGGAGTAGCTGAGTATGTTCAGGTCACCAAGTTAGCTCTGTCCCTGAACGAAAAGCTTAGACCGGCCTGGCAATATCGGATAAACCTTAAGACTGCTGTAGGGTATAGTGACCTGGGCTGGCTAATTCAGCAGCGAATTTTATGGTCAGAGAACTTATGGAAGAGCGCCGTCGGTTATAGCAGGTACACGATCCCCAGGTATACTTTAAGATTAAGTATCTATGAGTCAGGTCTGGTTGAGAGCTTTAATTTCTTTACTGCTTATGAGGATGGACAACGCTGGTTTTTCTACCTTAAATATAATGCAAACAAGCATGCTGACCTGGAAGTTCGACTGGCTCAGACGAAACTTTATGGTGGTGAAATCACCAGTAAACAGCTTGAGCTGAACTTTCAGTTGTCCATTGTCTTATAAAAGCCTCTCGACTAATTTCAATGCTAATTATGACTCGCGCACACAAAATTATTTTCGTGATCCTACTGCTCCTAATGGCATCCTCACTGCAGGCGCGTCGAACTGAACTTATCCTGCAAAAAGCTGCTGATGATCGATATGTACCAGCGATTCCGGTATATCAGATTAATCAATATAATTACATTGCGGTTAAGGATGTATTAGACGCCTATAAAATTTCGGCATTCTTAAATCCTGCGGTTCGCAAGTCGGTCTTCCGCTTGGGACGACTCAAATTTAAAGTAACAGCTTATAATCATCATATCATGGTGGAGGACAAGACTTTTCAAATGTCCCATACGGTTATCTTCTTTGATGGTGAAACCTATCTACCCATGGACGATTTTGTTGCTATTCTAAAACAAGTTGGCCTGGTCTCAGGGGTTACCCTGCTTTCTGGAACAGATACGGCTGATTTGATGGTCCAGAAAACTGAAAAACACCCTGAACTATCACCCTTTGATATTGTATCAGCCAGTATTGAAGAACGCCAGAATGGAACGGTAATTCGGATTAGAACAGCAAATCGGTATGATGCAAAATCAGTCAAAGCCTGGATTAATCGTGAGGAATGGCTGTATGTTACCTTGCCGGGGGCGACTGTAAATAAACCATTGCTGGACAAGACCAAAGTCCCCAAAAAAGGGACGATCAGAACCGTCACGGCTGACCAGTTGAATGGCACTTCTCAGCTTACCTTCCGGCTACGTGGGACGGTTGAAGGCGTAGATGTATTACATCGGGATTCTCCTCCGGAAATTCTGTTAACCATTCGCCGACCCTATACCATAGACCAATCCCATTATCTGGATCAAGAGCGGGCTAAATGGAAGCTGGATAAGATTGTACTAGATGCTGGTCATGGAGGGCATGATCCAGGTGCTCGCGGTAACGGTGCCAAGGAAAAAGATATTGTTCTGGATGTTGTTAAACGGCTTGGCAAATTGATTGAAACTCGCACTGATATTGAAGTGGTTTACACCAGAAAGACTGATGTATTTATCCCCTTATGGGAGCGTACAAAAATTGCGAATGAGGCTAAAGGTAAAGTCTTTTTAAGTGTCCATGTCAACGCAAACAAAAATAGACGAGCCTCTGGTTTTGAAACATACCTCCTGCGACCGGGTAAAACCGATGCAGCAGTTGCAGTTGCTGAGATGGAAAATGCGGTAATCAAACTGGAGAAGAGCTCCAATCAATACAGCAAATTGAATGCTGAACAACTTATCTTGGCTACGATGGCACAAAGTACGTTTGTACAGCAGAGTGAGACCCTGGCAGATCTGATCCAAAGTGAGTTTGATAAAAAATTAGTGGGACAGAACCGAGGTGTCAAACAAGCTGGCTTTGTTGTTCTGATTGGAGCCTCTATGCCAAATGTACTGATTGAATTGGGTTTTATTTCCAATAAGAATGATGCCAAGAGATTGAAACAAGCGGCTTATCGCCAGAAAGCTGCGGAAGCTATTTTTAAGGCATTAATGAAGTATAAAACCAGACATGAAAAATTATTAGCACCATGAGTGATGTGACTTCAGAACAAGCTATTGGCGTCTTTGATTCCGGATTAGGAGGCATCTCCGTTGTTCGGTCTCTAATGAATCTCCTGCCACAGGAACATCTGATCTATTTTGGTGATACAGCACGTGTTCCATATGGATCAAAATCCCAAGAAACTGTCGTGAGATTTTCTCACCAGATATCTTCATTTCTGTTAGAGAAGCAGGTCAAAATGATTGTTGTGGCCTGTAACACGGCTTCATCTGTGGCTCTTGAATCCCTACAGCAAAAATTTGATGTTCCCATCGTTGGTGTAATTGACCCTGGTTCCAAGGCGGCCGTAAAACACGCCAGGACTAAGCGGATTGGCGTCATTGGGACTGCTTCAACAATTCGATCAGGCGCTTACCGGTCAGCAATCCGCGAACTAGATTCAGAGATTGAAGTAGTTGATCAGTCATGTCCGTTATTAGTACCGCTAGTTGAAGAAGATTGGCCCCAGGATGCGGTTGTTGAGCAGGTCCTCCAAAACTACCTGAGGACATTTCAGCAAAATAAACCAGATGCCTTAATTTTAGGCTGTACTCACTACCCTTATCTTAAGTCTGCTATTCAGAAGGTCATGGGGCAAGATGTGCACCTTGTGGATTCCGGAGAGGAAACGGCTACGGAAGTGCAAAACGTATTGGTGAACTTGAATTTACTTAATACTGAAACCGGTGATCCTGGTAAGCATAAATTCTATGTGTCTGATTTTCCGCAAAAATTTGAAGAGACAGCCTCTCGTTTTTTAGGGCGTCCCCTTGAAAACCTATTCAAAGTTGAACTTGAAGTTCTAGAATCATACAAATAAACACAGTTCAACGATAACAGAAAATTGGGTTCTCCTAAGTTTATGAGTTCAGACTCCAAAGCTATTTTTGACTACATCTTTAACCTGACTGTTCCAGGCGTAAAACTAGAATTATCCCGGGTTGAACAATTTATGGAGCTTCTGGGCGATCCCCATCAGGCCTATCCAGTTATTCATATAGCTGGTACCAATGGCAAGGGCTCTACTGCTGCCATGTTGGCTACCATTCTTAATGCTCATGGAGTTAAAACAGGTTTATTTACCTCCCCGCATTTATTGATACCAAATGAGCGAATTCGTATCGGCGATGTATTAATTCCCGACGATTTCATCATCGAGAAAGTTGAAACCTGGCGACCACATATAGACAGTCTGGGGATTACATTTTTTGAAGTCCTGACTGCACTTGGTATGGTTTACTTCAAAGAGCAGGGCGTGGAGTTGGCTGTTTTTGAAACTGGTCTGGGAGGTCGTCTTGATGCCACCAATGTGGTTGATCCAGTTCTTAGTATCATTACAGCGGTTTCCATGGATCATGAGAATATCCTCGGTGATACTATCGAAAAGATTGCCATGGAGAAAGCGGGTATCATTAAAACGGGGAAACCCCTGATCCTTGGCAAAAATACTTCCGCAGTGTGTGCCGTTGTTGAAGATGTTTGCGACACAAAAGGCTCGTCCATCACTTATGTTCCTGATGTAGCTGAGATTTTAGAATCTGAAACTAAACAAGTTCTGCAGCACATCCGAATTTCTTTAGCTGATCAAATCTTTGAAGTTAGGCTACCGCTTCTAGGGCTCCACCAGACAGAGAATTTTAGCAATGTACTGGTTGCATTAGACCAATTAGATTTTGATTTGGATCAGCAGAAAATCCAGAGCGGTCTGGATGAGTTACAATGGTGGGGGCGATTACAGCCTTTACAGTTAGATCCTTTAGTACTATATGATGTTGCCCATAACCCTGAGGGATTGGAGCGGTTGCTAGAGTCACTTAACGAATCAGGGCTTAAGGATAGTGTCCTGATTGTTGCTTTCAATGCGCGGAAAAATATCACTGGCTTGCTTAATCTATTGTCAACCTGGTCTGCACCAGTATTGTTTACCATTTTTGAGGGCTATTCAGCGCTTAGTCAGGAGGCGCTCATTCAGCAGGGGGTTGATCCTACAGCAATCTCACAAAACCCGCAAGCAGCTTACGCTAAAGCGCTTGAGCTGAGGGACCATAAAAAGCAGAGTATCTGTTTTTTGGGGAGCCACTATTTAGCTGAATCCCTGTTTGAATTGTTTGATTTTGACTTTTATCACAACGGGAATAAAAAGTAGATTTTTAATTGACAAGGTATAGGTAGTGTTTAAATTCCTTTTGTACTTCATGAACTGATAGTACTAACTCAAATCTCCCAGGAATAATTTTTTACAACAGAATTTTAATTATATCAAACAACAAAAGAACAGGTCCATTTCAATGAGTTACACCATTAGCCAGCTTCAAGCTATGAAGTTGAAGGAATTGGCAGATATTGCCAAAGAACTAGACATTCCAGCTGTAGCTGGACAAAAGAAAATTAGTTTGGTCGAGGGTATTCTAGAAGCCCAAACGGAGAGTGCCGGGATGATGTTTTCAACCGGTGTTCTAGAAATTCTTCCAGATGGGTACGGATTTCTTAGGGATTCAGCCAACAACTACCTGGCAGGTGCTCATGATATTTATGTGTCACCCTCACAAATCAAACGTTTTGGTCTGCGGACCGGTCATATTGTTTGGGGTCAGGTACGTCCACCAAAAGACAATGAGCGGTATTTTGCCCTACTGAAAGTTGAAGCCATTAACCATCAAAACCCGGAGGAAGGTCGTATTGTTCCTCGGTTTGATACACTGACTCCCCTATATGCTGACAGTAAGCTGATTTTAGAAAGAGGTCCTAAGAGCTATTCCATGCGAGTCATGGATCTTTTATGTCCTGTTGGTAAAGGTCAGCGTGGTCTTATCACGGCTCAGCCTAAAACTGGAAAAACGATTATACTTCAGGACATCGCCAACTCAATCTTGGAGAATCACCCCGAGGTCGTTCTGATTGTGCTCCTCATCGATGAACGTCCTGAGGAAGTGACTGATATGCGCCGCATGGTTGATGCTGAAGTAATTGCATCCACCTTTGATGAACCGCCAGAGCGCCATGTTCAGGTTGCTGATATGGTCTTGAATAAAGCCAAGTGTCTGGTCGAATTTGGGAAAGATGTGGTCATTCTGCTAGATAGTCTAACCCGTCTGGCTCGAGCTCATAATGCGGTCATACCCCATAGTGGTAAAATCCTTTCTGGTGGTATTGATTCAAATGCTCTGCACCGTCCTAAGCGCTTCTTTGGAGCTGCCCGAAATGTTGAGGATGGTGGTAGTCTAACTATTATGGCCACAGCACTGATCGAGACCGGATCACGTATGGATGACGTGATTTTTGAAGAATTTAAAGGTACTGGTAATATGGAATTGGTCCTTGATCGTCGTCTTAGTGATCGTCGTATTTACCCAGCTATCGATATCAATCGCTCAAGTACGCGTAAGGAAGAATTGCTGATGAGCAAGGCTGAATTATCCAGAACCTGGATTCTACGCAAATTATTGAATGAAATGACACCGGTAGAAGCCATGGAGTTTCTCCTTGAACGAATGCAAAGGTCAGAAACAAATAAAGAGTTTATCCGCTCGATGAATTCCTGATAGAATCCAGCGTAACTCCATAATATAAATCCTTGTTTTACATGACACCTTTCCCTTGCTAAGAGAGGGGGGGTGCCGATATATTGCGCGGCTTTTTTTTGGAGAGGGAAATGAAATGAGATTTGCTAACAGGATCAACGCTTTGCAACCTTCAGCCACCATGGCTGTGATGGAAGCTGCCGCTCAACTCAGAGCGCAGGGAGTAGATATTATATCTTTCGGAGCAGGTGAACCGGATTTTGATACACCGGAACATATTGTCGCCTCTGCGAAAACCGCTCTTGACGAAGGGAAAACTCGCTATACTCCAGCGTCAGGTACAGCCACTCTTAAGCAAGCCATTGCCAATAAGCTAAAAAAAGATAACGGACTTGATTATCAGGCAAATCAGATTGTTGTTTCAAATGGCGGGAAACATTCGCTGTTTAACATCATGATGACTCTGTTCGAAGAAGGGGACGAAGTCATTCTTCTCGCTCCCTATTGGGTTACTTATCCTGAACAAGTAAAGTTAAGTGGTGCCACTCCTGTGATCGTAGAGACAAAGGAAGCAGATGCTTTTCAACTTACTCGTGATCAGTTGTTGACAGGTGTTACTGAAAATACCAAGGGTATCATTGTCAATACACCTTCAAACCCCAGTGGAGCCGTATTGAATCGTGAGAGTCTGCAAGCAGTTGTAGATGTTGCCAAAGCCCATGACCTCTGGATCATCAGTGATGAGTGTTATGAGTTGCTGGTTTATGGCGGTGAACATATTAGCCTGGCTAGCATGGAAGGGGCATATGCTAAAACGGTTACCGTTCAGACTATGTCTAAACCGTTTGCCATGACTGGGTGGCGTATTGGGTACACCGCTTCTGCACCTGAATTAGCTAAAGCAATGGGTAAATTTCAGGGACAAGCGACCAGTAATCCGAACTCAATTGCTCAGTATGCTTCTGAAACAGCCCTCAATGAGGAACCGGTATTCCTGACTGGATGGCGTAAAGAATTTGTAGAACGTCGTGATTATATGATTAAGACCCTGAACGAAATACCGGGAGTCAGTTGTCTTATGCCTGAGGGTGCTTTTTACGCATTTCCAAAAATCTCAGGTCTGTTTGGAAAAAAAGCAGGGGATGTCGTTATCAATAATGACATGGATCTGACAAAATATTTGCTGGATGCGGCCCATATTACTGTTGTACCGGGTTCGGCTTTTGGCGCTGGAGAGCATGTTAGGTTATCTTATGCCACTTCTCTTGACGCTATAAAAACCGGTTTGGACAGATTTGCCCAAGCCGTAAATAAATTGAATTGATGAAGGGAGTTATCATAAAATGAAACCAGGAATCCATCCTAAATATGAATTAAACAAGGTGACTTGCGCCTGTGGAAATAGTTTTGAGACTTATACCACTGTTGGTGAATTGCATATCGAAATTTGTAACGATTGTCACCCATATTTCACTGGGAAACAGAAATTGCTAGATACAGCTGGTCGTATCGACAAGTTCCGTAAAAAATACAGTACAGCTGCTAAAGCTAAATAAGCCTGTTGTTAGAACTGAACTGATGCTAAAACGCTCATATCGCGTTCTGTTTCAGGCATTTATTACGGCTCAACAATCCATCTTGGTTGGTGGACAAGCCATCATCGAGGGTGTGATGATGCGCGTTCCGGGAGCCTATGCCATTGCAGTGAGAAACCCTCAAGGTGAAATAATTACTCGCCGCGAGGAATTCACGTCGCTTAGTGAAAAATATGCCATGCTGAAAAAACCGGTTATTCGAGGCATGATTGCCCTCTTTGAATCCATGAAGATGGGTATAAAAACACTCAATGAGTCAGCCGAGATTGCCTACGAGGAAGATTCCACAGCAGAGATGAGTTTGAAGGATAAGATTCTTTCTTTTCTGGGAACGCTCCTGGCTCTGGGAATTGGCCTGGGCTTGTTTTTTGTAACCCCGCTGTTTGTCACCGGGAATTTGTTACACCTGTCTGAAACCGCATTCACATTTAATATCGTATCGGGTATCATCCGCATAGCCCTTTTTCTGACTTACCTCTGGGCCATTTCGCTCATGGATGATGTAAAACGACTTTTTCAATATCATGGAGCTGAGCATAAAACGGTTTATGCCTTTGAAGCTGGGAAACAATTAGATCTGGAGTCGGCTAGACCATTTCAGACCCAGCATCCCAGGTGTGGTACCAGTTTTATCTTTATCGTGCTATTGTCCTCCATCGTTATGTTTGCTCTGATTGATAGTGTCGTAAAGCTCTTTGTGGGTGAGATGAATCTTCAGATTCGCCTCATAACCCATCTACCGCTTATCCCACTGGTTGCTGGTGTATCCTATGAAGTCCTGAAATTGACTTCAAAATATCGTCACATTGGCTGGGTACGAGCTTTAGCTGCACCGGGAATCTGGCTGCAGAATATCACGACTAGTGAACCAGATGATGACCAGCTGACCGTAGCATTGGAATCTCTGAAGTACGCTTTTGGGGATGACCTGGAAAAATATCAAGGCCAGACCTATGTTGCCGAGGCCATTGACTAATGTTACTTGATAAGCTGCCTGCCTTACAGGAAAAATTTAAGGTCCTGGAAACTCGATTATCAGATCCTGAACTCATGGCTAATAATCGCAAATATGCGAAGGTGGCCCGAGAACATAATGAGCTATCCAATGTTTTGGATGCATTTGGTCGTTATAAGGTTCTAGTGCATAATATTGAGGAAGGTGAATCTATTCTCAAAGGGGATGATGATGAGCTTAAAGAAATCGTCCGTGAAGAATTGGATGGCCTTCTTGAAGATCAGGTGAAGCTGGAAGACGAGTTAAAGATTTTACTTATCCCCAAGGATCCAGCTGATAGTGGAGCTGCAATTCTGGAAATTCGGGCGGGAGCTGGTGGTGATGAAGCCGCTTTATTTGCTTCTGACCTCATGCGAATGTATTTGCGCTATGTTGAAAACAGAGGCTGGAAATACGAGATGATCACCCTTAGCGAAATTGGCGTTGGTGGAACCAAAGAAGCCATTATACAGGTTACTGGTGAAGAAGCGTATGGTACCTTTAAGTTTGAAAGTGGTGTCCACCGCGTGCAACGCGTTCCTCAAACAGAATCTAGTGGACGTATCCATACCTCAGCTGCAACAGTGGCCGTACTTCCTGAAGCTGAAGAAGTTGATGTCGAAATTAATACAGGTGACTTAAGAATTGATACCTTCCGTGCCAGTGGTGCTGGAGGTCAACATGTAAATAAAACAGAGTCTGCCATTCGTATTACTCACCTCCCTACGGGTATGGTGGTTTCTTGTCAGGATGAATCATCTCAGCATAAGAACAAAGATAAGGCGATGAAGGTTTTACGTGCTCGCATGTTGGCCAATGAGCGTGAAAAACAGAATAGTAAGGTTGCCGCAATGCGAAAGACCTTAGTCTCTAGTGGTGATCGTAGTGCCAAAATCCGGACTTACAATTATCCTCAAGGTCGCGTGACTGACCATCGTATTAATTTGACCCTATATCGTTTGGAGGAGATCACCAACGGAGATCTCTCTGAACTTCATGAAAAACTTGTAGCAGCGGAGATGGTCAACCGGCTGGAGGCGCTTTGAGAAACGGTTCCACTCGTTCCATGCGCACCTGGCGCAAATTTCACCGATACACATTTGGTTACAGTAAATGGATAAGTCTGCTTTCAGTTATCCTGCTTATCACTATCTCATTTTCCGGTATTTTACTCACACATCAAGATGATATTAAACCGCTGCACACAAAGCGAGTTCCTTTGGGCGTTTTACCGGATCACTATGAACAGCGTCTGGATGTTACTCGTGAAAGACAAGGGACAACTGAAATATTTGCAGCAGAACAGAGTGTCCCCTTACGTTGGGTGATTTTAGATCTGCATACTGGGGAATTCTTTGGTAAATACGGTCCGCTCCTCTATGATTTACTGGCAGTGATGATGCTAGTTTTGGGAACCACCGGTATTTATATGTATTTTAAAATCAGGAAACATAGCGCTTTTTAAACAGGAGAGTACGATGTTGAACAAGTCACTTTTAGTGTTGGTATTGGTTGGGCTAGGGTTAGTAGCCTGTAGTTCAGAGACTGCAGAAGTTGTCGGTGAACAGTATGGACAAGACTTAGCTTTGGTGGAAGTCATCCCGGTCAATGAAGTTTTTACAAAAGTAAATGATTTAAATGGGAAAATCGTCCGAGTTTCCGGAACAGTTAGTGATCTCTGCAAACACAAAGGCTGTTGGATACAGGTTAAAGATGGTGAGAAAGTCCTAACCATTCGTTTTAAAGATGAAGCCTTCACATTACCAGCCAGTGCAATTGGCCGTAAGATTGATTTTGAAGGGCTATTAATTGCAGAAAAGATCAAGAATCCCTTGGCTAAGGGTGGTGCGTGCGCCGATGGTGGTGAGCACAGCGGTGGAGAAGTCTGTGAAAACGAGCGTGCTGAAAAGGTCGCTAAAACCAGCGAAATGCGCTATACGATGATCTCCACTGGACTAGTGCTGTTATAAAATTTTATATCCAACTGTAACGAATGAATAGGAATTGCATCAAATTAAACGTGAATTGACAAGTGAAGAGACGCCAGAGCTGATCCAGGCTACCCGAGATGGGGATCGGAAAGCACAGTCACAATTAGTGACTATGTATTCTGCTCGCATATACAACTTGGGTTTGCGGATGATGCGAAATAATGAAGATGCTGAAGATTTACTTCAGGAAACCTTCATAAAAGCATTTCAGAAGATCGATACGTTTAAAGGTAAATCCAGTTTTTATACCTGGATCTATCGCATTGGTGTGAATATCGCTCTTGGTAAGTTGCGTAAGCAATCCCGGATGAAGATCTCCTATTCAATTCAGGAACCTGACTTCGAAAATCTCCACGGCCTGGATATGTCAGATTGGCCGGAGTACATTGAGACTAAGGTAACTGATGATGAATTTAAGATCGCGCTCAAAGTAGGCTTGGATGATCTGGATGAAAAATACAGATCTGTTTTTGTCCTCCGCGATTTGGAGGGTATGTCCACAGCGAAAACAGCGGAGATGCTGGAATTGTCTGAAAGTAATGTGAAAGTGAGACTGATGCGAGCAAGGTTGTTTTTGCGTGATAGCATGAGTGCCTTTCTAAAACGTGAAGGTTGGCTAGTATAATGAAACCGAAACATAATGTAGAGCTGCAAAAGAAAATCTGCCTTGATTTTGGTGCGGATATTGGCTCTGAATTATGCCAGGAAGTTGTTTCCCTTATGGAAGAATGTCCTGAGTGTAAGGTTTACTACGATACCATGCAACGTTCAGTGAAATTGTATCGGGTTATTGAAGACGAATGTGATTTACCTGACGCAGTTTCCGAACGGCTCTTCAAAGTATTAAATCTGGATAATTTGAAGAAAGACGCATAAAGATTATGACAACGGTTGCGGCACAGGCTAAAAAAGTTATTATGTTTACGACACCAACTTGCTCTCATTGCACGACTGCAAAACGATATTTGAGAGAAAAGGGTATCAAGTTTAAAGAAATTGACGTGAGTAGGAATCAAAAAGCTGCTCAAGATATGCTAAGAAAAACTGGACAACAGGGAGTCCCGCAAATTTGGATTAATAAGCGCCCTGTAGTCGGATTTGATAGAAATAAAATCGATAGATTATTAGGTTTATAGGAGTAAAAAATGAAAATTCAACCTTTAGATGACCGTGTATTAGTTATACCTGCCGGCGAAGAAGAAACAACAGCCTCAGGAATTATTATTCCTGATACTGCTAAAGAGAAGCCTCGTCGTGGTACTGTAGCTGCAGTCGGAAACGATGAAGATCTGCAGGAATTAATCAAAGAAGGTGATGTTATCCTTTATGGTAAATATGCAGGCGATGAGTTGTCATATGATGGCACAGACTATTTAATTCTTAGTCAAGGTGACATCCTGGCAAAACTCAGCTAAGCACACTTTACAATTCGTTCTAAAAGGGAGTCTATGG
>JAUVDF010000095.1 GCA_030595455.1 Fidelibacterota bacterium
TTCCTGAAAGCCTTCACAAATGGTGGACCCCGGAACTTAAAAATCATGCAAAACATATTGTTGGCACAAGCCAAACAATCATTGAAGAACGTTAGAAGGATTTTGATTAATGTCAGAAAATAGAACTTCCTGGGACAACTACTTTATGAAGATTGCCGAAGATGTGGCAACCCGCTCCACCTGTGATCGAAAATATGTTGGGGCTGTGATTGTCCGCGATAAAATGATTCTTTCAACTGGTTATAACGGCTCCATTCGAGGTTTGCCTCATTGTGATGAAGTGGGCCACGAAATGGAAAATGGTCACTGTGTTAGAACGGTTCACGCTGAAGCCAATGCCATTGTCCAGGCAGCCAAAAATGGGGTTACAATTGGTGACTCAGATATCTATGTGACTGCCAGTCCCTGTTATAATTGCTTTAAGCTGATTGCCAATGCCGGGATAACACGCATTTTTTATGGTGAATTGTATCGGGATGAGCGCATTAAGACCCATGCCAAAGAAGCTGGGATTGAGCTGATTCACCTTAGCAGTTAAATAGGTCATACCTCAACATGGGAGGTAAGCCAGGTGATTTTTCAGAATCACCCCTCAAAATCACTATTGGATCAATTCCAACGAATAGTCCGCTCCAATCTAAATCCTTAAATAAAGAACTTTACATAATCCGTTGACAGATGAGGGGACGCCATCTATATTCGCGGGCTTTTTAATAAAGGAGATAAAGTTATGTACGCAATTATCCAAATTGCAGGGAAACAGTTCAAGGTGAAACCTGGCATGGTCCTGAACGTTCCGACTCTCGATCTTGAACCTGGTAAAAAGGTCAATGTCGAGCGCGTACTGGCTTACTCTGACGGTAAAAGTCTTGAGGTTGGCACTCCGGAGCTAACCAATGTTGACATCGACGGAACAGTTGTGGCTCATGGTCGCGCTAAGAAAATCATCGTCTTCAAAAAGAAACGCCGCAAGGGTTACCAGAAGAAACAGGGACACCGCCAGGGTTATACACAGATTAAGGTAGAAGGTATTGCACCAGCAAAACCAGCTGCCAAGAAAAAAGTAGTCAAGGCCGATGTGGAAGTAACAGCAGCTAAACCAGCCGCTAAGAAAACAACCGCTGCCAAAAAGCCTGCTGCTAAAAAGGCTACAGCCGCCAAAAAGCCCGCAGCGAAGAAAACCACTGCAGCGAAGAAACCGGCCGCTAAAAAAGCCCCTAAAGCTGATAAAGGAGAATAACCATGGCTCATAAAAAAGGTGTTGGTAGCTCCAAAAACGGTCGCGAGAGTCACGCACAACGATTAGGCACAAAAGTCTATGGTGGTGAGTGGGTTTCTGCCGGTAGCATTATTGTCCGTCAACGTGGAACAGCTATCCATCCCGGACAGAATGTCGGTATCGGTGGTGATGACACACTATTTGCAAAAATTGATGGTTTTGTGACCTTTGAACGTAAAGACCGCAAAAGAAAACAAGTTAGCGTCTATCCAGAAGCATAAACTTGTTTCATACTTTAGTTTATTAAATCCCTCGAGTGATCGGGGGATTTTTTATTTTATCCGCCTTCTGAACAAATAACTTCTCAGTGATTATTACTTACTGTAATATCGATCAATTGTGATGATACTAAAAGAATAGTGCTATAAACTGCCCCTGGAGGATGTGTGACCAAGTCCAATGATGAACTGCAAAAATTGAATGAAATGGTTTCGGCTTTTGATCGTTTAAAAAATGAATTATCAAAAGCGATCGTAGGCCAGGATGATGTGATTGAACAATTGGTCATAGCCATGCTTGCCCGAGGACATGCTCTTTTAGTGGGCGTTCCCGGTTTAGCAAAAACCCTACTTATTAAAAGCCTGGCAGAAACATTAGATTTAAGCTTTTCACGCATTCAATTCACCCCTGACCTCATGCCTTCAGATATAACAGGTACTGATATTATTGAAGAAGATCATACAACCGGTAAAAGGGAATTCAGATTTGTTAAAGGTCCCGTCTTTGCCAATATCGTTTTGGCTGATGAGATCAACCGCACCCCTCCCAAAACTCAGGCAGCCCTTCTGGAAGCAATGCAGGAGCACCGGGTAACAGCCGGAGTAGAGAGCTATGTTCTGGAAGAGCCCTTCTTTGTCCTGGCGACCCAGAATCCCATCGAGCAAGAGGGCACCTATCCCTTGCCTGAAGCTCAATTAGACCGTTTTATGTTCAACTTGAGAGTGCAGTATCCCAGTGGTGAGGAAGAGCGCAAGATTGTAAGTCAAACCACTTCAGGAGCAACAGTTCAGCTGAAGAAAATGTTGGACCAGAAAGCTATTATGGAATATCAGGATCTGGTACGGCGAGTTCCAGTGGCTGACAATGTGATTGATTATGCCGTTGATTTAGTCAGTCGAACCCGGCCAGATGACAATGCACCAGATTACATTCAGAACTGGGTAGCCTGGGGGGCAGGACCACGGGCCTCTCAATATTTAATCTTGGGAGCCAAGACCAGAGCAGCCATGAGTGGTAACCCGACTCCTTCCATAGATGATGTAAAAGCAGTTGCCCTACCCGTCCTGCGGCATCGTGTCCTGACCAATTTCAACGCAGAAGCTGATGGTGTTACTGTGGATGAAATCATAGAAAAACTGTTGTAGCAGCCAGGACTGATCATGAAATTAAAAATTTGGATTATTACACTACTCCTAATGACTCAAACTCTGTTTAGTCAGAGTATGTGGCTGATGAACCAGCGCACCCATCCTGAGCTTAAGTGGCAAACCCTGGAAACGGAGCATTTCAATATCCACTTTCATCAAGGGTTGGATAAAGTTGCCCGAAAGGGAGCCTTGATTGCTGAACAAACCTATCAAACCATTATGGATCAAGTGCAGGTAGAGGATTTTGGAAAAACCGATATCGTTCTCTCGGCTGAAGATGAGATCATGAATGGTTTTGCTATGCCCACTGATCAAATATTCATTTGGGTTAACCAAAACGATGTGGCCGGGCATTTTGGCGGTTCTGAGAAATGGTTAAGACTGGTGGTCACCCATGAATTTCAGCACGTTGTCCAGTTTCACGCTCATCGTACCTGGTTAGGTACTTTGGGAGCCATCTCTATCCCTTCCTGGTGGTTGGAGGGGATGGCTGAATATATGACCGAAGTCTGGAGAGTGGGGCGGAGCGATGCCAGGATGAAAATTCATACCTATCGCAACACAATGAATCGCCTGGATGCCCATGATGATGGATATGCTAAAGTCTTGTATCTAGCCTGGAAATATGGCGATTCTACCCTGGTTAAAATCTCTAATCACCGGCTCTATTTAAATGAAGACAGTCTTAAATACCCATACTGGTATGATTTCAAGGAAGCCTTTGAAAAAAGCACGGGGCAAACCTTGAAAAACTTTAATGAAGAATGGCGCAGGGTAATGAATGCCTATTACTATGGCTACAAAGCCCAGAAGGAAATGGTAGAGGAAATTGGAGAGCCCTTAATCCTTAAAGGCTTTAAAAGCGTCCGCTCAGCTTCATTAGCTCAAGATTCGAGTAAAGTGGCCGTCGTCGGTCGACGGAATAGTAAGATGCGAGACTATGGGCTGTATGTAATGACTACCGATTCCACCCAGAAAATTAAAGAGATCCATCATGGTAATTTTTCCGGTAATCCAGCCTGGTCACCGGATACTAAACAAATTGTAATTGCCGAATATCACAGAGGCAAACACGGATCATTATTGAATGACCTGCGTCTGTTAGATTTGGATTCAAAAAAGTCTCGCTGGATAACTAATGATTTTAGAGCCCTACACCCAGTATTTTCAAGTGATAGTAAAGGCGTGTTCTTTGTTGCTCACCCGAGAGAAACCTCACAAATCCATTATCTTGACATCGCTTCCGAGGAGCTGGTTCAAGTCAGCAATTTTATCGGTGATGTCCAAATTCAGAGTTTGGACTTAGCACCTGATGGTCAGCGTCTGGCATTTATGATTCAAGAAGAAGATGGCGCTGTCAATATCGCGATGATGAATATTGATGGTCAGGAATTTCAAAAGGTCACCAATGACCGTCAAGAGGACAGGTTGCCAGTCTGGACTGCTGATGGTGAGTCAATTGTGTATACCTCTTACCGGAACTCCACTCCGAACTTGTATCGTGTCGATCTTGATAGCCTGCAGATTACGCAAATGACGGATGTGGCTGAGGGGATTTTCTCTCATCAGCGGCTCGCGGCCACGAACAAGATTATTGCAACGACTCTGGCAGATGTTGACACCGTGCGAATTCGAGCAGTAAGTCCTGACCGGGTTGCCCCTGAATTGCCCTTGAATATTCGTGAGCCCTTTATTGCCTGGCGCACCAAGTCACCTGATCTGCCCATACCGGAAATTGATTATGAGCTTCAAGCTGATATTAAATCAGAGCATCCTTATCGGGCTGTTAAAGCTTTTCGTCCCTTATTGAGATTAGTCTGGCCTGATGAAGCCGGAGTCTTCGGATTGGCAGCCTACAACGATGCTTTGGGTAAACACATGCTTCAGGGTGGTGGCGCTGTTGACTGGAATGGAAAATTTTCAGGAGGATATTTTAGCTATCTGAATCTCCAGTTTAGACCAGCCCTGAATTTTTATGCCGCTAAAAACTTTAGTTTTAATTTGCGCCGGACCTGGGGAGACACCCATTTCGAGATCCTTGATGGTGTTGGTGTGGCTGCCATTTTACCCATGAATTCTGGTAATTCGCTGAGTTCCAATCATAATGTCACGGCTCATCTTCGAGTGGTAAATCGTAAAGTGATGCAACTGGATGATTATGAGTGGGTACCCAATCTCGCTTTCTCGGAGAGCCAGGAAACCAACCTGAGTTTATCATGGCATTGGCTTAACAGACGTCCTCAGGCAGACGCAGTCAGCTTACCAAGAAGTGGCTTTGGAGTTTCAGCTCATGCTGAAAAAACACTCCCACAGGTTTGGGGTGATTCTGACTATTCAAAAGTTTGGGCTGATGGTTTCCTTAATATAGCGATCCCGAAAACACCGCTAGTATTTTATAGCAGAACAAAGTGGGAACTACATTCTGGCAATATTCTGGCGCAAGATTCTATCGGTTTTATGTCTACCACGCCCCTCTATTTTTCTCCCGGGACGATTCTAAACATGGTCGGAAATGGACTTTATGACTTACCGGAGAGCTATAATCTTCGGGGTCAAGTAGGTGACTATCTGGCTACGGAGGTGATTTATAATGTGAGTGAGCTGCGTATGGCACTTCTACCAGCATTTCCCGCTCATTTTCTCGGTGTA
>JAUVDF010000065.1 GCA_030595455.1 Fidelibacterota bacterium
CAACCCTTTAACCCAACCCTCCATGAGAAAGTTATCATTCAAGGTCTGATGGATAATTCAACGGTGAAGATACTGACCATCGCTGGCAGATTGGTAAGGGAGCTGACCGCCACTAATAGTGAGGTTCAGGGCTATGAAGCTCAGTGGGACGGTCTTGATACCCGCGGCGGCAAGGTTGGCAGTGGTGTTTATCTATTATATATCTTTAATGAAGATGGGGAAGCATCCAGCCAGAAATTGGCTATCATTCGTTAGTATAAATTTAAATATTTGATATAAAAAAAGGCGAGGATTTGAATCCTCGCCTTTTTTTGGTCTAAACTAATGATCACTATTTATTCAACATACTCGGTAATGTAGCGTTCGGCTTCGAGGGCAGCCATACAGCCATTACCGGCAGCTGTAATCGCTTGACGATAAACATGATCTCTCACATCACCGGCAGCAAATACACCTTGGATCTCAGTGGCCGTTGAATCCGGCTTAGTGAGGAGATAACCTGTGTCATCAGTCTTTAGATAATCGGTAAAGATACCTGTATTAGGTTTGTGTCCAATGGCCATGAAAATGCCGTCAACAGCTTGTTCTCGTGTTTCACCAGTAACAGTATCCTTAAGAATAGCTCCTACAACTCCACCCTCAGTGGGTTCACCGAGAACCTCATCAATGGTGGTGTTCCAGAGTACTTCTACTTTCGGGTTAGCCAATACACGCTCACGCATGATCTTGGAACCGCGGAACTCATCACGTCGGTGAATCAGGTATACCTTTGAGGCAAACTTGGTGAGAAAACCAGCTTCTTCCAGGGCAGAGTCACCACCACCCACGACAAAGACTTCTTTGTCCTTATAGAAAAAGCCATCACAAGTGGCACAGGCTGAGACACCAAAACCTTTAAGCTTTTGCTCAGAAGGGATACCCAGGTATTTCGCTGAGGCGCCAGTGGCAATAATAACTGCATCAGCGGTATAGGCTTTTTCGCCCACCCAAACCTGGTGAGGTGTGGTGGAAAAGTCAACTTTAGTGACATATTCAAATTTTGATTCAGCACCAAAACGGACAGCCTGCTTACGCATAACGTCCATGAGTTCAGGTCCAGTGATCCCATCTTCGAACCCGGGATAATTCTCAACATCGTTGGTGGTTGTCAGTTGTCCACCAGGTTGATCTCCCTCAAAAATAACAGGGGACAGGTTTGCTCGGGCAGCATAGATGGCTGCTGTTAGTCCTGCAGGACCAGAGCCTATGATGATTACTTGTTTGTGTATTGCTTCAGACATTTTTGCTCCAAAATTTTATTAATGCTCGCTAATTATTCAGCGATTTTGTTCATTTACCTGCTAAAGATAGCTTCTACTTGGAGGACAAGTTGTCGGCTATGTTACAAAATTACTCACCGTCTACTTCAATACCCATATCATCAATTTTGCGATACAAACTGCTTAAGCCAATCCCCAGAGTTTCTGCAGCTTTGGCCTTGTCGCCGTCACTGCGATCCAGGGTTTGCACAATATGAGATTTCTCAAAGTCACGGGTGGCTTCTTTCAGGTTATCGGGATACCCGGAGTTAGCGGATTTTTGTGCTCGTTCAGGTAAATCTTCCACAGAAATCATATCGCCATCACTGAGCAGTACTGCTCTTTCGATAATATTTTCAAGCTCCCGAACCTCACCCTTCCAGTTATAGTTCACCAACAATTTCATGGCATCATTCTCAACGCCAACAATCCGACGTTTTAACTCGTTGTTGTACTTGTTGACGAAATGGTTAACCAGCAGTGGGATATCATCTTTGCGCTCTGCTAGCGCCGGAAGATAAATTTCAATGATATTCAAGCGGTAGTACAGGTCTTCCCTGAAACGGCCGATTTCAACCTCTTTCACCAGATCGCGATTGGTAGCGGCCAGTAATCGGACATTTACCGGGATCACAACATTGCTACCCAGAGGCTTAATTTCACGAGTCTCGATCACTCGCAGCAGCTTGACCTGGACCTGGAGGGGGATCTCACCAACTTCATCCAGAAAAAGAGTTCCACCGGCTGCCGCTTTAAAAACACCATCCTTGTCCTTGGAAGCCCCGGTAAAGGCGCCCTTTTTATAACCAAATAATTCAGACTCAAATAGCGTCTCAGGAATTGCACCACAGTTGATGGCTACAAAAGGTCGGTGGGCTCGTTCTGAGCGAGCGTGGATAGCCCGGGCGACCAGCTCCTTGCCAGTACCACTACGTCCGGCAACCAGGACGGTAGAGGTAGAGGGAGCCACTTTATCGATGAGTTTATACATGCGCTTCATGGCTACACTTTCACCAATAATGTGTTCATAATTGTACTGGGATGATATCTCCTGTCGCAGGAAGCGAACCTCGCGGATCAGGTCTTTATGGAGGACAATATTTTTGATACGTAGAATCAGCTCATCAAAGTCCAGCGGCTTCAGGACATAATCAATGGCACCGTGGCGCATGGCTTCAATAGCAGTTTCAGTAGATCCGTAGGAGGTAATCAGAATGACAAAGGTATCAGGCGCCTGTTCTTTTACCTTTTGGAGTAAAGCCACCCCATCCAGTTCGGGCATTTTTATATCAGAAATAATGATGTCATAATGGAGATCCTCCAGCATGGTGAGGGCGACTTTTCCATTCTCAGCGGTATAGGTCAGATAGCCTTCATCGGTTAGTACTTCTGATAGAGAATCTCTGATCTCCTGCTCATCATCCACGATTAAAATTGAGGTATTCATATTTATTTTTCCTTTGGTATTTCAATCAAAAAAGTTGCCCCATTACCCGCCATACTATCAACGCTTAATTTTCCATTCATACTGTTGATGATCCCGTGGCTAACCGAGAGTCCCAGCCCAGTCCCTTTACCAATATCTTTGGTGGTAAAGAAGGGCTCAAAAATTTTATCCCTGACCTCGGGATCCATCCCAGCACCATCATCAGCAACTCTTACCATGACTGAGGCAGAATTTTCAGACGTTTGAATCAGGATGGTATTACCCTGTTCTTTCAGGGCGTCAAAAGCATTCACCAGGAGGTTTACAATCACTTGATGCAGTTTATCCGGGGAAGCTTTAATTCTAGTGAGATGTTCATCCAGATCCAGGCTGATGGTGATCTTCTGACTACGGTTATCATAGGACATAAGACCCACTGCAGATTGAATCACTTCATTAAGTTGGACGGTTTGGACATCAGTTGCCTGGGGTCGAGTAAAATCGACTAACTCATGGACGATTTTAGTAATTCTTTCAATGTTGACCCGGATGCGACCCAATTTGGAAATATGCTCAGGCTTTTTCATCCTGCGCTCTAAGAGTTGTACCAGGGAAGAGATTGAGGTCAGGGGATTGCCAATTTCATGGGCCACACCGGCAGCGAGCTGCCCCACAGTGGCCAGACGATCGGATTGACGCATCTGATGCTCAATGGTTTGTAGTTCGGATATATCGCGAATGATCTGAGAGCGACCGGTTATTTTCTGATTAATAATCAACGCCGTTTCGGTCAGGTTGACGGGGATATGACGACCATCCTTAGCCAGGCGTTCGGTTTGATAATTCTTAACTTCACTGGACTGGGTGATTCCGTATGCCAGACAGAGTAATTCTCCGGCTTGAAGCAGTTTATCAGGAATCATCATGCCCACGGGATTGTCAATTGCTTCCATGGCTGTCCAACCGAATAATCTTTCGGCACCGGGATTCCAACTTTGAATGCGATTGTCCTGACCGATGGTGATGATGGCATCGGCGGAGTTTTCCACAATATTGCGATAGCGATCAGCCGTAGAAGAAAGTTGAGTAATCAGCTGATTGCGGAAATGAAAGACAATCCAGGTGGTCCAGCCAGCCAGCAGGGTAAAGACCAAAAATCCGCGCATGAGAATTTCTTCGAGTCCTGGAGTTTCAAGGCGGTGATCAAAAAATTGTTGTTCCAGAATTTCCCAGACCCCGAGGGTAAACAGGATAATACTAAAACTGGCTAGGAGTAGCCACCCTGCGTGAAATTCACGGAAGATGCTCAGAATTTTTCGCCAAGAGCTTAACATTGCGCTGAAGGTAATTCTCAATTTTGGGAATACTAGGTAATTGAAACTTGAAACCCCCTTTTAGTCATCCTGAGCATCTGCGAAGGATCTCGGACTAGTCCTTGTCGCAAAACATCTAGCTCGTCTTCCTGAGGCCGAACGAAGTGAGGGGACTCGAAGGATAGAGCGGAGCTTGGTCGAAGGGTAAGGGTGTAGGGGTATAAGGTATAGGGGAGACTGGAGTCAGAATCCAGCAGTCAGAAAACAGTAGTCAGTCTTCGCGGACCTGAAAGGCGAAGCGATCTCGGATCACCCCTCATTGGCAAGCACATTTTCCTCAATCTGACCAATTCTCTGCTTATTCATTGAAATAATAGCGAGCTATGCTAGATTACAGTATCGATCATTATCTAAAGGATTTATAATGGATTATCAGTGGTATGATTTTGTTGGCAATATTGGTGTATTTATGATTTTAGTCGCGTATTTACTGATGCAACTGGGCAAACTCAGTAATCATTCTATCAGGTTTAGTTTGCTAAATGCATTTGGTGCTTTAGCAATTCTAGTGTCCCTATACTTTGAATTCAATTTGTCAGCATTTATTATTGAACTATTTTGGCTGTTAATAAGTATAATCGGCATGGTCAGGTTCTGGAAATCGAAGAACTCCCCAGCAAGTAAGAAATATGCATAGAAACACACTCACACTCTTAATCATTTTAATTCTCACCATTTTCGGCTGTGAAGAGGAAAATAAAGAGGATGACTTTGATACACTGGCTGTCATGGGGGCTGAGATTTATGGCCTGATCGAGGATAAGAGCTGTAATGATGTTTCTGATTGTCGGTCCATCGGGTTTGGGGATAAGCCCTGTGGCGGTCCCTGGTCATATCTGATTTACTCCATCGTTAATGTGGATACTGTTGACCTGCTGGCTAAAGTGCAGTCCTATAACGATTATGAACGCGAACTGAACCTGAAATGGGGAGCCTATTCTGACTGTTCTTTTGCAGTACCACCGGTCCTGGGGGTAGTGCATAATGCCTGCACCAGTGTTGACACCTTACAATAAACCTAATGTTGAGAAACTAAGCGGTAAGGATGGAACGTGACAAAAACTAGAATTCTATTATTAGCGATATTAGTAGCGGGAACTGTATTGTGCACTGCTTGTTCACAAGGAGTACTCTCAGATCAGCCAACTCAGCCGAAGGTGCTCATGCAAACCGAGCTGGGGAATATTGTGCTGGAGTTATATCCACTGCAGGCTCCACTTTCTGCCAATAACTTTTTACGCTATGTGGATGAGGAGCGTTATAAAGAAGCCTCTTTTTATCGGGTGGTCAGAATGGATAACCAACCCAACAATGATATCCTGATTGAAGTGATTCAAGGTGGGATTGGTTTTGTGGAGAGCGACCTGCGTTTGCCATCTATTCAGCACGAAACTACGGAGGCAACCGGGCTCCTCCATAAAGCTGGAACTATCTCCATGGCTAGAGCGGAGGTAGGGACGGCTGACTCAGAAATCTTTATCTGTATTGGCAATCAACCAGAACTGGACTTTGGTGGTCAAAGAAATCCAGATGGTCAGGGCTTTGCCGCCTTTGGTCAGGTGATCGAAGGCATGGACGTGGTCAAAGCGATCCAGAGTCAAGCTGATGAGGGACAGATGCTAATTGACCCCATCAAAATATTGGCTGTGAAAAGACTGAAATAGATTTAACCCCACCGAGATATAAATAAAAAAGCCATCTCGAAAGAAGATGGCTTGGTTGTGGAGCCTAACGGGATCGAACCGATGACCTCTTGACTGCCAGTCAAGCGCTCTCCCAACTGAGCTAAGGCCCCCAATTAGGACTGGCAATATAATCGCCTCCCAAGGGGTGTCAAATCATTTTACTGGCGGAAAAATCAAACAAAACTGGAAAAAAAGCAAAGTTTTTTCAGTCATGTAAAATCGCCTCTTTGACCTGCTTATTTATTTTCTATTTTAGGGATGTGTTAACGGCATACAAACCATTACCACCCCTTCAAAATCCCTCGATATATTTCGTGAACCGCTTTAGCGACTGGATTATAAGCTGTGAATTTTCT
>JAUVDF010000104.1 GCA_030595455.1 Fidelibacterota bacterium
GAACTATAGGGCAATTTCAAATCCATTCTGGCGGAGCTTAAAACAAGTCGGAAATCGGGATACTTTTGAAATATATGGAACGCCATTTTGTGGTAAAGGCGAACCAAACCAAATTATTCGTGTGGGCCATGCCAGTCCCTTGTGCTTATTCGACAGTGTTGAAATTTTTGGTGGAGCGTAAACAAAATGGAAAAATTATTTAAGCAGATCACTCAGGCTATGATGGCTGAACTCAACGATGGCGAACATCTTGGGCTAAATTTTGGTGGAGAGAGTAGTACTTTTGCTCGGATCAATGCCGCCAAAATAAGGCAGATTGGAAATGTAGACGAGGCCGATCTGGGGTTCAATTTTATTGTAGACGGGAAACGTTGTTCCAGTAGTATATCACTTTCTGGTAATTTTGAGGTAGATGTTATTAGAGCCAGGGAAGAGCTGGAGCGTTTAAGAAAAGAAGTGGTTCAACTTCCCAATGACCCCTATTTGGTAATTCCGGATAGTACTGACTCCAGTATTAATGAAAAATCAGGTAACCTTCCAAGTTCTGAGTCAATCCCGGGAAAAATTCTACCCCCAATGGGAGCGGTTGACCTCACCGGGATCTGGTCATCTGGCCGGATTTTCCAGGGGAGTGCCAATTCAGCTGGAGGTTATCACTGGTTTGCCTCTGACTCCTTTTCTCTCGATTACTCCTTAATTACTCCTGATGAGAAGATGGTTAAGGCCACCTATGCTGGAACTGACTGGGATCAGGCAGCCTATGAGAGTTTCCTGGCTGATTCTATTAAAAAGCTGGAAGTGATGTCGCTACCACCCAAAAAGATTAAACCGGGTAATTATCGAACATTCATTGCCTCAGCTGGTATCGCTGACATTATTGGCATGTTTTCCTGGGGTGGAATTTCAGAAGCCGCTATTCGCCAGGGTGAAAGTAGTTTGGGCAAAATGCGTAACGAAGGCGCCAAATTATCACCCTTATTTTCACTTTCTGAAGACTTTAGCTCAGGGCTTACTCCTCGTTTTAATGGAAATGGTGAGGTTGCCCCGGAAACCACTACGCTTATTGATAAAGGTGAACTGATACAAACTCAGGTAAGTACTCGAACAGCCAAAGAATATGGTGTCGCAACGAATTATGCCTCAGAAGGGGAGCATCTAAGGTCTCCCATGATGCATCCTGGAGATCTGGCGGAAGCTGATATCCTGCAACAGTTGGGTACTGGTGTTTATCTATCAAATCTCCACTATTTAAATTGGAGCGACCGGATTGGTGGTCGTATTACCGGTATGACCCGTTATGCTTGTTTCTGGGTGGAAGATGGTAAGATCGTGGCTCCCATTGAGAATATGCGCTGGGATGACAGTATCTATAATTTTCTAGGAGAAAATCTGGAAGCAGTAACTAACAAGGCACTGGTAAATCCAGATGTTGGAACTTATGACGGCCGTGAACTTAGCGCTGTTGTTTGCCCCGGTGTTTTACTAAACTCATTTGCCCTAACCCTATAGGTTTATATGCCTAAAAAAATGACAAACCATCGATATCTCTTAATTGTTAATCCGGAAGCCGGAAGCCGTTCTACTATGAAGGCCTTACCGGATATTGAGCGCTTGTTACGGGATCGAAAAGCCGATTATGAGTTCCACTTTACCAAAGAGCGAGGTCATGCGACTGAGTTGGTAAAAGCAGTTGGCTCAGGATTCGATGTAATTGTCTCCGTTGGTGGGGATGGGACGATTAATGAGATTGTCAATGGTATGCCCGATATCAATAAGCCTCTGGGTATTTTACCAATTGGTACAGGGAACGATTTTGCCCGTAGCTGTTCCTTGAAACCTGGTGACCTGGAGTCAGCTGTGGATGTCTTACTTGCCCACGATGTTAAGAAAATTGATGTGGGTGAGGTCAATGGGCGCCGTTTTGTAAATGTTATGGGTCTGGGTTTTGAGGGCAGAGCTAATGATATTGGTAAAATGCTTTCCTTCCTCCGGGGAACCCCCAAATATCTGATTGCTATTGGTGGCACCTATCTAACCTATCGTCGTATGCCGTTACGCTTGAAATTCAATGACCTGGAGATCAATGAGAAAGTTTTTCTCATGAGTATTGGTAATGGGTGGAATGTTGGTGGTGGTTTACAACTTACGCCCAAGGCTAAGCTGGATGATGGTTTCTTTGATTTGTGTTATGTCCAGAATATTAGTCGCTGGAGAATTCTCCAAGTGTTCGGTAAACTATATGATGGTACAGCAGATGAAGTCGCAGAAATGGAAATGCATCACACTAAAGAGTTACATATTGTAAGTGATTTTCCTATTCCAGCCCATATTGATGGTGAGTCTTTTGAGCCGGTCCAAAAGGAATTTAAGATCAAAATTATTCCCCAGGCGCAAGAAATCATTGGGAATTGGTCAGCTGATACAAGATTTAAGTCTTAGAAATATTATATAATTAAAATAATGAAAAAGGGGTGTTAGATGAGACGTATGTTATTGGTAATACTGCTGTTGGCAGTATTTGTCAACATGGGCTTTGGTCAAATATTGAAACCGTATATTCTGGGTGCAGTTAGTAGTGAAAGTCTTGATGCATTAAAAATAAAAACACGAGCTAGTCTGGACAGCGCTGGATTTAGTATTCTGGGAGAATACGCACCAGCTCAAGATAAGTCTCGCTGGGTATTTATTATCAATTCAGCGGCAATTACTGAAGCCGTTCAGAGCGTCGGTGGTTTGACCGGTTTTGCCGCCTCCTTACGCGTCGCACTTACCGAAGAAAATGGACAGGTAAATATTTCTTATACAAATCCCATATATTTGGGAAATGCCTACTTCCAAAAAAGCTATCCTGATGTTGCCCATCACTGGTCTGGAGCTGAAAACAGTCTAATCGATGCGATGCAGGAATTAGGTGATATCAAAAATACGCCCTTTGGTGTTGAAGAGGGTATAGACGCCAAGGATATCAGACATTATCATTACATGTTCGGGATGGAATATTTTGAAGATGTGGTTGAATTAAATGAATTCTCCAGCTATGCCGCAGGCAAGAAAATGATAGAAGCTGAACTAGCCAAAGATGGCAATACAGAGCTAGTCTACTCGTTTGAGATTCCCGGTAAAGACCTAAAACTGTATGGAATAGCCTTGAGTGGTTCCACCGGTGAAGAACATTTCCTGCCCATCATTGATATTTCGGCCCCAAAACACACAGCATTCTTACCCTATGAAATCCTGCTCATGGGAGACACTGCTGTCATGATGCATGGTCGCTACCGGATCGCCCTGGCTTTCCCTGATCTGACAATGGTCACTTTTGGCAAGATCATGTCAACCCCTGGTAATATTGAAGATCTGATGCGGAGTGTGACGGAGTAGATTATTGATCTAGTTATCCTGGGTGTGTCTTACTGAGGCTCTCGAAGTATATGGCACACCCAATTTAAGGATTAAAAGTCTCAATAAATTCAAACTGGCATTCCCACGGTTCCCAATGCAATTTCTAAGCAAATAAATTGGGGATATTATGCAATACACTAAACTCGGAAAACGTGGACCAAAAGTTTCAACCATAGGCTTTGGTGCCTGGGCAATTGGTGGTATGAATTGGGGACCAACTGATGATGAAGTCTCAATCAGAGCCCTTCATGCTGCTCTAGATAATGGCGTTACATTTCTTGATACAGCTGATGTCTATGGCTTTGGTCATTCAGAAGATTTGATCGCCCAAGTCATCAAAGAACGGGGCAAAGGGGATGTGATCATTGCCACAAAAGCAGGCAACGATTTCTATTATGCTGGTGAAGAAACGGATGACGGCTACGGCGCTATTCAACAAAATTATGCCAAAGAGTATCTTATTGAAGCTGCTGAGAAAAGTCTGAAACGACTGGGTGTTGAATCACTTGATATTCTCCAACTGCATAGCCCTGATTTAGAAAAACTGGAGCGGGATGAGCCCTGGGAAGCCTTAACGATTTTAAAGGAGCAAGGTAAGATTCAACATGCCGGCCTCTCTATTCAATCGTTCAAAGAGTCTGAACAAGCCCACCTGCTGGATAGACACCATGATCTGCTTGATTGTATTCAAGTACGCTATAATCTTTTGGAACGGAAGGCTGAAAAAGAGCTCTTTCCTAAGGCCATCGAACACGGTATTGGTGTTATTGTGCGCATTCCCATGCTGTTTGGACTACTAAGTGGCAAGTTTAACCGCAAAAGTATCTTCGAGGGTGATGATCACCGCAAGTTCAACCTGGACGCTGAGAAACTGGATAGCTATTTGAACAAGATGGAAGGCATGACTGAATTGTATGAACGTTATTCAGATTGGAGTCCAGCTCAGATAGCCCTGCGCTATGGTATTTCCCACCCGGCCTGCCATGTTTCAATCCCCGGAGGCAAAACGCCTGAACAGGTCAGCGAAAATAGTGCTGCCTCAGACATGCCACTTGTCACTCTAAAATAATCGGGGATGTAATTTGCCTAGTAAATATAAGAAGATTTTCATCACAGGTGCCAGTACTGGAATTGGTCGTCAATTGGCTCTGGATTATGGTACAAATGGAGCCTCACTCTGGTTATTAGCGCGCACTAAATCCAAACTGGAAGACCTGGCGACTGAGATTCGTAGTTCAGGTGGAGCAGCCCATATTCTGGTATGCGATGCCACTCAGGAAGCAGAATTACTAAGGGCTTTCAAGGAAGCCCAGTCAAGCTCAGGTGGCTTTGATCTGGTTATTGCCAATGCGGGCTGGGGTGGCAAAATGAAATACCCCAGTGAGAATAACATCCATGTCTTGAATCAAGTAATTGATTTGAATTTCAGAGCGGCCACTCAAACTCTGGAATATTTTGCCAGGTTTATGGTTCAAGCCAAACATGGACATCTCGTGGGAGTTAGCAGTATTGCCGGGTTCAGAGGATTACCCTCAGGCGCAGCATACAGTGCTACAAAAGCGGCCCTTACTTCATATCTAGAATCTCTCCGCTTCTCTGTGAGACCCTTCGGTA
>JAUVDF010000107.1 GCA_030595455.1 Fidelibacterota bacterium
ACATTTTCAGTAACCAGAACATTACCAGATGCATCTTTAAATTCATACATCAGTCCAATTTTGGCATCATCATTGGCAGGTGCAGTATTCACACCAGCTAATTTTACCCAACCACCCAGGTTGTAGGTAGACACTGCGGCATTATTCCAATACAAGTCCGCATTATTGTCTGATACCCAACCGACCATATTAGCGCCAGCTGCTGCTTTCGTAATTGTAAACGAATGCATACCAGCATAGGCCATATCCGAAGCTGTAACACCAACATCAGTACCAAAAGTACCGTTTAATGGGGTCCAGAATGCTGGGGTCTGATCTTCCAAGCTTGGATTGATAAGCAGATTATTCTCTGCAAATACAAAGCTTAGAGAGATCAGGAGTATCATGGTAGCAATTTTACGCATAGCCATTTTCTTTCTCCTTCTATTAGAATTGCCGTTAGTATTATACCGTGACACCAGCGGCCTGCATAAACTCAGTTTTCTTTGAGATAGGCTGCTGAGTATCAACGATCTCACAAAAAGACTTCGGGGGCAATTCAACCCGAACGTTCTTGATGATTTTCTCTTTATTCTTCAACCGTAGCTTGAAAGCGCGTTGCTCCCAAGCATGGTTAAACAAAAATTCTCTGGTTTCATTATTACGCTGATAGCGCATAAATTGAGCTGCTGCAGTTTCACAGCTTGAGCCCTCTGCGATCGTATCCTCTCTGATACCAGCATAAAGAGCAGTAACAAACGCTCTCACATTATCGTCGCAGCTCTTTGTCATAAGGACTTCAAAAGGGAATAGAGCAAAGTAGATGTATCCTTTGCCCAAACTTTTTCGGATCAACAGGGGTCGAGCTTCTGAGTCTTCCAGTAACACTTCAGCTGTTTGAGACTGACACGGTAGATAGCCAAGAGCACGTGAATTCTCCCCAATAGTAATAGAAACTGATTGATCTCCAAAGGGACCCCAGGAGCAAGGACTTGAGATAGTCATGACCTCACTGGGATAGTAATCAGGTAAACCAAAGCGTAAACTTGACTTGATTCCCAAAGTCTCATCCAGATCAACAATCCAATGATCTGTTGCAAAACTGGCATAGAGGATACTACCACTATGTACATACTCTAAAATTTCTTCCCAAAATGGCGCACTAAGCCGTTTCAATGCTGGCAACCACATAGTTGCCGGTACCTTTACAAAGGAGGTTGTGTGCATGAAACGATTCACATGATCCTGAGCACGATATTCAACGCCAGGCTCGTGAAAACACATCGGTACTGCACCGGAACTAGCCAGCGCGCCATAAGTATGTAGATATAAATTGTATTTTTCTTCTGTATCGCGATCCCAATCAAACGGAAATGCCTGATAATAATTGGATGGGATAATAAACCAACTATCACGGGGCTCTAATTCCCAACCTTCGCTAGACAGTTCCTTTGATAATTGACTAATAGACTGCATCTCCTGCAGAGCTGGTCGAAAGCTGCCATCAGATCGACGGAGCCCAAACCGCATTTCAAATGTATTGTGGAGATAGGGTCTCAGATTTGTTGTTTCAAAATCTGTCCAGCACCAGTTCAAGGCTGCAGAAGCACCCGCCTGGAGCGCACTAAACAGGACCTCACGGTAATAGAGCGCTTGATTTTCTTCAGACCCCATTGTTATGGAATGACCAAATTCCTCAAGGAAAACCGCATCTTTCCAGGATTTTGCCATAAGTAAGCGAAAACTGGCAGTATAGGCCTGAGGCCAGTAATCATCAAAGCGAGGATAAAAATGTACTCCCAGTGTATCCTGAAGTGGTGCTAATTCTCTCAGCAGATAATTTGCAGATGGCTCTAAATTATTTTCAACACCCGCCCCAGTGATTTCCGGCGACCAGACACCATCACCAATGACTAATGGTCGTGAATCTGAATCATGGATCATATCACAGATCGTCCTGAACCAGGTTGTTACTTCAGTCGCATCCTTCCCAGGAAAATCATTGGACATCTCATTTGAGAGACACCATCCGGCGATATGTTTCGACGCTGATGAGATTTTTAGAATAGATCTGATATATTTTTTCTGCTGTTCCAATACTTCCGGATCGCTAAAGAAAGTTTCATCATCCCAGCCATCAACACGGTAGTTTTGACCCGACATATGACCAATAAAAAAGGTTGGGATGCCATAGAGTCCGGCAGTTTCAAGATGATCTAATACGATCTTGTAGTGTTCTAATTGTTGTGGATCAACTTTTCCATCCTGTACAAAGTCTGGCGTAAAAAGAAAAAAGCGGACTAGGTCAATACCTGCTCCGCTCATCTGTTTGAAATCTGCTGCTATTTCTTCGGAATTCCAATTTGACCACATCTGGATTGCTGTAGAGGCCGGCCAATAGTTGACTCCAATTTTAAACGGCTGGCTATTTAAAAGGTCCATTTGATTAGGACGTTTCTCTGCAAAGACAATCCACACTGATCGTGCGAGTTTGCGAAATTTGTTTGGGGTTATTGATAACTTCCACCAAAAGTTTATAGGCTTCCTTGCCCAATTCTACTTTTGGAACACGAACAGTGGATAAAGGTGGTGCATGATATCGACCGGCATAAATATCATCAAAACCGACTATGGCGATTTTACCTGGGACATCAATTTTCTGCCGTTTCAATTCATCCAGTGCTCCCAAAGCCAAGGTATCATTGGCACAAAACACAGCGTCCAGAGGAATATCCCCAGTTAATAATTTCCTGATACCATCACGGCCAATCTCGGGTGTAATTTCCTTATTGCGTGCATATACATAGTCCTTTTGATTTTCGTCTGACAACAGACCAAGATCATGATTTGCCGCTAAATAAGCCCGGTATCTTTCTTTAATCGACGGGTGATCTGATGACCCTCCAATAAAGCCAATGTTTTTTCTACCACTATTGGCTAACTCCTGGACCGCTGTATAGGCGCCCTGGAAGTTATCGACCAGCACCTTGTGGTGATTCTTACCTGGAAGTTCATAGTCTAGCAACACAAAAGGGATCTTACGTTTTTCCAACATTGAGACCAGATTGTGAGGAACCCGTCCAGCGAGCACAACCCCATCAACATCATCATATCTAAGAAACCGAGGTAGGTTTGAAGGAATTTTAAAGTCCAACTTAACGGTCGTTAGTAAAATATAATAGTCACTATCCCGTGCGGCTAATTCCATACCCAAGAAGCATTGCGAGTAAAACATCTCGATTTCAGAGAAGTGATCTTCCCAGATAATAAATCCAATATTACCAGTTTGCTTACGTGCTAACTGGCTTGCTGAGCGCTTAGGGAAATAATTCAGTTTCGTAATGGTCTCTTTTACCCGCTTGCGGGTTTCTTCTGAAACCCCAGGTCGATTATTCAGAACAAGTGATACAGTGGCGGTTGAAACGCCAGTCTGCTCAGCAATCATCTTAATGGTAGGTTTCATTTACTAAATTTCTTTTAAAGTTATTTAAATCGGTTTAAATATATTTATATTTGTTTAGATGTCAATTAGTTTGTTTTAAAGGAAATAGAAACCATATGAGTGTAAAACCAGAAAATCAGTTACTGATAAAGCAGGCTTATGCCGTTTTATCGAATAATGATCTAGGAACCTCAACCAAGCCAGCCCCCCAATTATATCCCCATCAGTGGAACTGGGACTCCGCCTTTATTGCTATCGGGCTTTCTCACCAAAATGAAGCCCGAGCCCAAACAGAAATTAAATCTTTGCTAAAAGCCCAATGGTCAAATGGAATGATTCCCCATATTGTTTTCAATCCTGATGCAAGTGACTATCATCCTGGTCCAGACTACTGGCGTACAGATATTCCAATGGCTCCGCAAAGCATCCAGACCAGCGGCATTACTCAACCCCCCATCCTGGCTTTTGCTGCTCTTGAGGTTTATCATAATTCAGGAAATAAAAAGACTGCTCTCCAATTCTTGAAAGATGTTTTTCCTAATCTATTACACCAGACCGATTTTCTACTTAATGAAAGAGATCCCCTAAAACAGGGTTTAGCATTCATCTGCCACCCTTGGGAGAGCGGCATGGATAATGCGTCCACCTGGGATACATCACTGAATAGCTTTATCATGGAATTTCAACCTGATTTCACGAGACGCGATAACCAGAAGATTGATGAAAAACAGCGACCATCAGACAACGAGTACAGTCGCTATTCCTACCTGGTGCAACGCTATGGCATGGAGCAGTGGAATCAATCAAAGATTTACACGCTAGGACTTTTTAATATTCAATCTGTTCTGATCAATGCCTTACACTTAAAATCTATGCAAGCCCTCTCAGGAATTTGTAAAATCCTTGGGCAAGATTGTGGCAAGATTGATAATCAGATCACATCTGTACGAAATGCTTTTAAAACAATACTGTGGGATGATGACCTAGCCCGCTATCAGGATTTTGATCTAAACACAGGAAAGCCGATCATTTCTGAGAACCTCAGCCAGTTCATCCCTCTATTCGCAGGTATCCCCGACCAGAAACAAGCCGAGAGTTTGATCTCAAAGCTAGTCTCTCCAGAGTTCTGGCCCAATCCAGGCTGGGGCATCTGTAGCCAATCTGCAAACAATTCCGAATTTGATGGCCTGCGGTATTGGCGTGGACCAGTCTGGATTAATATGAACTGGATGATCATTAAAGGATTGGAGCATTATAACCGCTCGGACCTGGCAAACCGTTTAGCTCATGAAACGCTCCAGCTTGTGGAACAGAATGGGTTCTATGAATATTTCAACCCAGAAACGGGACAGGGACTGGGAAGTGATTCCTTCTCCTGGACAGCAGCCCTGGTCATTGACTTGATCACATCAGGTTATGAGTAACCACCTTAAAACCGAACAGAG
>JAUVDF010000194.1 GCA_030595455.1 Fidelibacterota bacterium
AGGTTAGAAGCATTAAAATCGATAACTTTGGACAATCTGTACGCCAGATCGACATCTATCTCTGCACAGGATATACGGGCGCTGGCTGAAGAGAGGATAAGATGAATATCAATAAACAAATCAAGCCTTATGGCTCATGGAAATCTACCATATCGAGTGCCTCTCTCGTTCAAAAAAGCCTGCGATTGGGACAAATACAGATTGCTGGGAATCAGGTTTATTGGATCGAAGGTCGACCCGCTGAAAAAGGTCGTACTGCCCTTATGGAATGGTCGTCAGTCGCTGGGACGCGTGAGATCAGTAAGCCTGACACAGATGTCCGCACACGAGCGCATGAATATGGGGGCGGTGCATTCTATTCGGGGAGTAAACGCAAGTTTTACGTAGCAAACAGTGATCAGCAACTCTATGAAATCTCTGAAAATGGCACAGCACAAGTAATCACAGATCATGATCAGTTTCGCTATGCCGATGCAACCCTGGATGAACAGCGCAATCTGATTTATCTGGTGGGTGAGGATCATACGGATCCCCATGATATTAAGAATATGCTATTGAGCGTATCTTTGGATGGAAGTGGAGACCAGCAGGTGATTGCCTCTGGTCATGATTTCTACTCGAATCCTGAACTTAGCCCTGATGGGCGTCAACTCCTCTTTCTAACCTGGGATCATCCAAATATGCCCTGGGATGGTACACAGCTGTGGTTAGGAGATATTGATCAGCAAGGGAAGCTGACTAATCTTCGGGTGATTGCCGGTGGTGATGAGGAATCGGTCTTCCAGCCTCTGTGGGATCCTAATGGTAATATCTATTTTGTTTCCGATATCAATGGTTGGTGGAATATTTATGAATATTCAAGTGGCACAAAGCGCTGCCTGTTAGAAATGGAAGCTGAGTTTGGCCTCCCCCAGTGGGTTTTTGGGATGAGTACTTATTCAGTTTTAGAATCAGGGAAACTGGTATCAAGCTATAAAGATTTGGAGGAATCTCACCTCGTCATTATCAATGTACGCACTAGTGATGTCGAAAAAATAGAGGTGCCCTATTCGCATGTTGATCAGGTGTGTGGTTCAGGTAAGCTGATTGCCTTTCAAGGAGGAGCACATGACCAACCCACTGAACTGGTGGTGATGAATTTAGAGTCAAATGAAAAACATATTTTACGCAGTGCCTCTGAAATTGAGCTTGAGCCTGCGAGTATTTCCAGAGCCGAGTTGATCACTTTTGAGCCTAGACCAGGAGAGCCAGTCTATGCCTGGTATTATTCACCTGTAAACCCAGCGTATGAAGCCCCTGCAGGAGAGAAACCACCCCTGGTCGTACTGAGTCATGGCGGTCCAACAGCCTATAGCTCTGCTTCATTCAGCCTGATCATTCAATACTGGACCAGTCGTGGATTTGCCATTGTAGACGTCAATTACAGTGGGAGTACTGGTTTTGGTCGAAAATATCGTGAGCGCCTGAATGGGAATTGGGGAATTCGGGATGTGGAAGATTGTTCAGGAGCAGCCAGCTATCTCGTGCAAGCAGGTTTAGTTGATGGAGATCGACTGGCGATTAAAGGGGGGAGTGCCGGGGGGTATACGACTCTGGCCGCACTGACATTTACTGATGTATTCAAGGCAGGAGCAAGTTATTACGGTATTGGCGATCTTGAGTTGTTAGCCAAGGATACGCATAAATTCGAGAGTCGTTATCTGGACAGCATGGTCGGTAAATATCCTGAGGAGCAACAAATTTATCAGGAGCGTTCGCCAATAAATCATACTGATCAATTGGATTGTCCAGTAATATTCCTCCAGGGTTTGGATGATCCAGTGGTGCCACCTAATCAGGCAGAGACCATGTTGGCAGTTCTGAAAGAGAAGGGAATCCCAGTAGCTTATGTCCCTTTTGAAGGGGAATCCCATGGATTTCGACAGGCGACAACTATCGTGAAGGCGATTGAGAGTGAATTCTATTTCTACTCCAAAGTTTTCGGGATAGAACCGGCTGACTCATTGGAAGCAATTGAGATATTTAATATGTAATACCGATCAGATAAACCGTTAAAACGGTTAGGACTCTTTCTTTGATTATATACCCACCTGACTGAAGTCGGGTGATATTGAGAGTCTCGTTAACACCCAACTTCAGTCAGGTGCTTGTAAAATTCACTTAAGAGGATAACTGTTTTAACAGTTTCTGGACAATTTAATATGGGTAACTCGTCTTCGCCCTTCGGGCTACGCCGCGGTTCATCTACATTCGTAGACGAAAAAAAACTGCAACAATGTGACGTTTTTGAACCGTTATTATTAACGGTGGGTACCGCCCTTAAAGATCAGACTTCCTTGATCCCAAAGATGGGAAAGGCCTGTCTTAGCAGCAAGGAGATGAGGTTCCCTTTTGATAGGTCTCGTTCAAAATACATCAACACTATTGCAGTAATATATATAAAAAACCCGCTGAAAAATTATCAGCGGGTCAAATTTAGTTTAGACTAAATCAACTTCAAAGTTGAAAAGTACACTTAATCAGTAAGGACGTCTTCTCCCTCAGACTTGGCTACGATAACTGCTCCAATACTATCACTGGTAATGTTGACTACTGTGCGAAACATGTCTAAGGGGCGATCAACAGCGAGCATAGTACCAACGATTATGGCAGCCTCGGGATGATCACTTAAGCCAACGGCATCCAAGACGATAAAGATCATGACCAGCCCGGCCGAGGGGATGGCAGCAGCCCCAACCGAAGCTAAAAAGGCGGTTATCACCACTACGAATTGTTGAGTAAAGCTCAGATCAAACCCTAAAGCTTGAGCAATGAAAAGCACACCTGCACATTCATAAAGGGCGGTTCCATCCATGTTAATGGTGGCACCAAGGGGTAGCACAAAACTGGTTACTTTATTTGATACACCGGCTTTATTCTCAATACAATCCATGGTGAC
>JAUVDF010000114.1 GCA_030595455.1 Fidelibacterota bacterium
CATCTCACAAGCAATATTACAGGTTGGGCAACCTTTACACTCCTGGCCGATACCTAAAATTGAAGCTCCAGGAATCTTGGAGATCCAGCCTAAAATCAAACCAACCGGACAAATGGCTTTACAAAATGGTCGATAGATAAAGACCGAGCTCAGCAGGAGTAGGACCAGGAGGACATAGCCGGTTGTGTTGGCTGAGAAGAGGTTAAAAGCCACTTTAAATGGACCGATATTCTTAAAAAGGATGACCTTGGTAAAGATCAATTGCAGGGTTAGTGCTGTCAAAAAGAAATAGCGGATATAGCGCATTACTTCCTGAGCCTTACGACTGCGGAACAGCTCAAACTTCTTTGGGATATAAAGGAACTCCTGGAGAGCCCCTAAATGACAGACCCAGCCACACCAGACTTTTCCAAAAATGTAGGTAATGGGTAGCAATCCAACAAACCAGACAATGGCTTGCCAATTAACTTCAACTCCGATAGCTCCCAGAACTGTGTTCTGATAACTGGAGATCATACAGGGACAGCCACCTCGATAAAAGCCCAGGATAGCCACGGCTGCCACCATGAAAACAGCTCTGAATTTGCGGGTCGCCGGATAACGAACCAGAAATCCGGTAATGATGGTCACCAGCAAAATGGCGAGTGACCATTTGACCCTCGTATAGGAAACTGTTGTAGCCCCCGCTTCCGCTTCTGAAAACTCATCGCTGAACTCGTCAAATTCACTATCCGGTGAAAATTCAGAATCCATACTGAATTCGTCCTCCTCAAATGACATCTCGGCACTAGATCCAAAATCTTCATCTTCAAATGACATTTCAGTGTTGTCGATTAACTCTCCCTCAGGCGCCGCAAAAAGCCCTACGGTAAGCAGAAAAAGAGTTAAAAAGATTAGTGATAAATATTTATTGTTCATGATATCTATATGATTTATTTGGTAATAATTGGCTTACTCTTTGGGTGCTACAGCCAAAGTCATTGAACCAAAGCCCCCATCCTTATCACAGGTCCGCGTTGCAGTAAGGACCAGGTTTTCCACACTATCATCAACAACCTGCACAATCAGTTTCCGTTGATGCTCCATGGTCGTTATTTCTTTCCAGGGTGTTGATTTCACAACCTTGAGTCCCTGCATTTTGAATTTTGTCTTCTTTAAAGCTTCCGGACAGGCACGGTGGGTTAATACCACCTCAACTAGAACCATGAATTGGTCTCCAGCTGTGTAGCTTTCTTTTTCACCCTTAATGATCTCAAAGTCAATTTCACAGGCTGATAACTGTTGTGGGAATGAGATCAACATTCCCACAAATACAATAATTGGAAGTAACTTTTTCATTTGGACTATCTGATCCCCCGCTTCATCATTCTTTCAGTAAACATGTTGTCAGCAATTGTCTTATCAACCACTACATCACTTAGTCGCATAATGGTACTATGACCATTCTGGACATTCTCCATCTTGACTTCAGTGAGGACAATGATTTCACCAAACTCATCATATTTAACCAGACTAAGGCGCTTTAAGAAGTCCTCGTCTTCATCGTAAAATTCCTTTTTGTAACCAATCCATTTATCCTTGATGATCCAGGTAACGGTCTTGGAATACATATACTCTTCATCAAGTGGAATACTCTCTACGACGTAGCAATCATAACCATCTATGGTCTCTTCACCGATTAGCTTGTGAGTATCTTCAGCAGGGTGACGATCACCCAGGTCATCATAGGTAAAATCAGAGCCCATGAAGTAATCACTATCACTATCGCTGGAGATACGCTTGATCTTTTTAAGGGCTGGTAGATAAATCCACTGGTCTTCACTGCCATCATCAAAACTCCAGTTCATAAAGGTGGTATTCTTCACATCGCTGGGCTTTAAAAAGACCATGAGTTTCTTCTCAACACCTTTAAAATCTTTGGTGAATTGTTTGATCTCACGCACCCGTTGATCTCCCCTTGAGTTTTCCAGGATCATGCTCAAGTTGGCTTCCAGTGTTTTACTGGAGGGACGGTTATATGTTTTTTCAATGATTTCAAGTCCACTTGGCTGCTGCCCAAAAAGGGTTCCACCCAGGATCAAAATCATGCTGATAAGTTTTAAGTTTTTCATTTTACACCTCTATCATTTTGGCTGAATATGCCAGATTTAACGATCAACAGAACCATAATGGTCAAGGTTCCTACAAAACTGATGAACATGTTTAATGAGACCAGGGCACCTAAGGCACGGTTTGGTGGAAATACTGATGCCAGCAGAACAAGGAAGCCTGCGATTACCACTACAGCGTTAAAAACAATGGCTCTACCAGAGTGGTCCATGGTCTCAGAAATTGCCTTCTCTAAAGTCAATCCCTTGCGCCGATTCAAGCGGTAACGATCTAAAAAGTGAACCGCATAATCAATGCCGATACCAATAGTGATACTGGAGAGTAAGGCAGTTGTTGTATTCAGTGGAATATTGAAGATTCCCAAAACTCCAAATCCTATGAGTGCTGTGATGACAATCGGAAAGCTGCCAACTATACCTGCTTTGATACTGCCGAACATAAAACTCAAAAGTGCGACAATAATGACTAGCGAAAGTGCCAAACTCATGATCTGCCCTTCTAGAATCAGATCAGTGAAGATGAGAGCCTTATAACCGGATCCAGCGTAATTAAGCTCGACTCCCATATCGGCTAATGGTTGACGATAGACTTCGATACGATCCAAGACTTCATTAATGACCTTGGAATTATCACTCTTCACCTGAAAGGTGACATTTAGACGACGATAATCATAATCGGTAACTTTCCATAGATTTTCAGGATCACCGGACATTTCATAAAGCAACAGGTACTGAGCGTTGAGTTCTTCATCTTCTGGAATAGTATTATGCGACTCTTTATCTTCGTTCATGACCATATTCATACGTTTCAGATAATCGGTCAACGCAAATGAGCTACCTACCATATCGTAGGACTCAACATCATCCTGCATCTCATCAACAAGTTCCAAAACATCAGACTGTTTGAAGGTGCCATTGGCTTCCGTTTCCAGGATGACATTGATTGTAGACGTACCACCAAATTTCGCATTGATAAAGGCATCGGTCTGAACGATATCTGAATCTGCTTCAAATTTGTCCAGAAAGCTGGAATTAATCCAAACCTTGTTGATGCCCCACAGAGACATGATTACCAAACCAAGGGTGATCAACCAGGTCAGTCTTTTCTGTGAAAGTAAACCGGCAGAAAATTTCTCCGCAACACTGGAATCGTGAGTTGATTCCTGGTTATCTTTAATCCGTAGTTTTGGCAAATTGAAAGCCATAATACCAGCTGGAATAAGGACCAGGGTCAGGAACATGGCAACCAAAACACCGAAGGCCGTAAACAAGCCAAAGTACTTAATTGGATAGACCTGAGAGGTTAACAGTGATACAAAACCTACAGCAGTGGTGATTGAGGTCATGACCACTGGTTTCCACATCCCATTCAGCATATCCTTTACAGCTGTCAGTTTATCTGCACCTGGATTTTTCCGCATGAAGATGCCAAGATGACTGTAAAAGTGAATTCCGTCAGCCACCCCAATGGCAATCAACATGACCGGGATCATGGTTGAAACTGCATAGGTCGGAATGCCAACGACAGCCATTAAGCCAAAGGTCCAGATTGAGCTTATTGCTACCACGAGGAATGTAAAGATCGTACTTTTTAGACTTCTCAGAACCCCAATGAGTACCAATAGAATTGCCAACACGACAACCGGCACCATTCGCTTCATATCAGCGGGTCCCAGGAGGGCCATGGTTCCTTCGACAATGGGACTACCGGCTACATATACTTTTTCAGGTCCTTCAAAGCTTTCACCCAGATCGATAATGGCCCTGTAAAAGTCCTGGGTGAATACATCATCATCAATCCTGGCGATAATGACTGCAACTGTCTCATCCACAGAGACAAGGCGTCCGGCCACCATGTCATTCCCAGCGACACCTTGACGCATGGCATCCAGTTTTTCAGCCTTGGGAACTCTTTTATAGAAAGCTTTTACATCCATCCCATCTTCTGTGCCCACAATATTATCGGCTGTATAGAGCGAAGTCACATCAGCCTTGTGGATCTCATCCATCTTCTGTAGGGCTTTAGTGATATCTTTAACCTTCTGTAGGGTTTCCGGGTTATAAATGCTTTCTGGATGTTCGATGGCAATGATGATTCCATCCTTGATGTCAAACATCTCTTCAGCCTGATCACTATAGACAAAGGCTGGATGATTATGCGGCATGTACTTGTCCAGATCAGTTTCCATACGACCTTTTTCTTTGATCTGATTAAAGAAAAAGACGGTTACCAGGAGAATCACACCCATGGTCAGGTAAGGGTGATTCAGTATTTTATCTCTTATTGTTTTCATTTTAGCTCCATTAGTTATTACTCACTAACCTGCGAGTGTAAATTTTTTTATGTGGTGACGAGTAGTTTTCTTAGATCTGCAAAAAGTGCAGTAGCACGTTCTGCCAAATCAAAATTATTATCAAATAAGTGCCACTGGGTGACAAGAAATCGGAACGATCCAATAACCATCAGGGCTATCTGTTCAGCCTGCAGGTCCTGTCGTATTGTTCCTTCTTTCTGCGCCATGCGCATGACCATGATGAATCG
>JAUVDF010000155.1 GCA_030595455.1 Fidelibacterota bacterium
TTAATCATTTGAACAGTCATCTTAGATCCTATTAATCAAAGTCCGGGTTCATCCAGTCTTTACTTGGAGCTACCATATCTTTGGGAACTGGAATTCTGGAAACGTAGTTGATTACCATTTGCATATCTTTATCGTTGAAACTGGCAATTTGTTTGATCATATCAGGATTAGCATTACGACGTTTTCCATCCCTGATCCACTCAAACTGGCGTAGCATATACTTGTAATGTTGTCCCATGATCAAGGGGTAGAATTTATCAGCCATACCTTCACCATTTTCACCATGACATTGGATACAATTGTCCAGATATAATTTCTTACCCTGCTTGAACTCAGAAGTTCCTGCTGCCCACTCGCCTTTACCATTATCTGGATTCATGGGTAATTTTTCAATATAGGCTACAACATCGGCTAAGGACTGAGCACCACCAATAGAACGGGGGAGTGCAAAGGGATACATGGTAGGATTATCACGATTGAGCTCACGGATATCATCGAGCTGCTTGATTGACACGGAGGAATGTTGGCCGGCGAGCTGAGGAAACGTTCCTTCTTGAGTACCCCAGCCTTCTGGAAGATGACAGCCTGAACAGACCTCATATACTTCCAAGCCATTTTCCAGGTTAGGGGTCAAAGTCATTGCATCTTCACGTTCGCCACCCTCATTCATCCAATGCTGCTGAGCATTGACTGATACCATAGGGATGAGCAGTACAACCAATAAAAGGGTTAATGTTGATTTTTTCATCTTAATCTCTCTTTACTTCTCGCTTATTGTACGAGGTTGAATAAATATTTTGCTAATATTTCCATCTCTTCGTCTGTTACCAGGTGCATAATGCCCTTCATGGCAGCTGTTTGAGCATTGGCGCGAACACCGGTCTTGATATCCTTCATTTGCTGCAGAGCATATTCAGCACTTTGACCTTCAATCTTGGGATAGTTAGGCAGAAGTGGCGTTTTAGCATCGGCTCCATGGCAAGTGAAACAGGTTTTGGTTTTGAAGAGTTTTGCACCTTCAGAATCCGCGGCCATTGAGATTCCACCCGCTCTACGTGGAAAAGTAGAAACGTAATCTGCCAAGATTTTCATTTCTTCTGCAGAGACCAGGTGCATAACACCCTTCATAGCCGCTGTCATCCCATTTGCGCGAGCACCACTGGTGATATCCTGCATTTGCTGCAAGGCATATTCTGAAGTCTGGCCAGCTATATTTGGGTAAATTGGTAGGATAGGTGTTTTTCCATCAGCTCCGTGACAGGTGAAGCAGGTTTTTGTTTTATAAAGCTCAGCACCGACAGAATTATCAGCCACTGCTTGAGTTTCAGTTGCAGCCTCAGCAACCGGCTTTGATTTTGCTGTCTCACTATCTCCACCACCACAGGCAGAAATGGAGACAAGAGCAGTCAAACTGACTACCAGTACCATTTTTGTATTAAACCATTTCATTTTAGTTCTCCATTCATTGCGTCATATAAATATTGCTATTAGCATAAAAAATGCCGGGTTCCTATTGATTTTCACCCGGAACCCGGCACATTTTAACATTACCCTGTTACTCGGGTCGGCTAGCTATAATTACTTGGTCTTTTTCGCACCATTTTCATCAAGATGAGTTTTAGCGCGTAGACCTAAGTCAGCCGTTTTAACCTGATACTGCCACCACTGATTAGCCCAGAGCGTAGCATTCTGAAAGTCACCTTTCAGTGCTGCTGCTTCTGATTTCTTCTGGGATTCAGCTGCAAATCCAAGCTGATCCGTCGCATCTTCAACCAAGGCTACAACTATCGCAAAATCAGTATAGTTATGGCTGGTAATATAACCCACAACCTGGTTGATTACTTCTTGAGTTGCAATATTTGTGGCAACCTGTTTTTCGTAATCAGCTTTGGTGTATTTGACAGCATCTTCTATCTTTTTATTTGTGCTCTTATAGCCCTTGGGTTTAACCAACAGATAGCCCTGCATCTCCAGGTGAAGAGCAGAACAGAATTCTGTACAATAGTAAGGATAAACACCGGCTTTATCAGCTGTAAAGGTCGCCGAAGCAGTTTTTCCAGGTTCAACCGAAAGTTGGACATTCTGACCATACATTGAGAAGCCATGCACCTCATCCTGGGCTCGTTCAAGGTTGGTTAGATGGAAGGAAACCACATCGCCTTCAGTAACTTCAACGATTTCAGGATTGATATGTGAACGGATCAAGGTACCGTAGATATCAACCTTGTTGCCATTACGTTCAATGCGTTCACGACCAGCACGGGTTCTATGGGGTGACCGGCTATCGGTGCGACTATCCCAACCAGATTTATAACGAACTACAGTTTTTAGCTTGTCAGCTCTGATGGCTGCAGCATAGTGTGGTTCGCCTAGAGGTACCGGCATATCATAAAGCAACTGCATCTTAGCACCGCTGATGTCGATGAGCTGATGATTCTGCGGATGCAAAGGACCGACTGGGTTGAAACGGTCAATGGACAGTTTGTTTAGGGCAACCAGGTATTTACCATCAGGAGATTTAGTGTCACCTTCCATGGTCATCAAGTGGCCAACATTATAATGAATAGGAATCATATCCAGAATTTTACCAGTCTTGTAATTCCATTTTGTGATCCGTGAATCAACGTAGATGGAAGTATAAACAACACCATCTTTAGAATCAAACTGGGTGTGCAGCGGACCAAGTCCAACATTAACGGAACGCTCTAGAGCTGTTTCCAGGGCAATGATTGGAATACCATAAGGATCTTTGCCTTCAAATTTTTTCCGCTTGATAGCATTCTGAATCTTAGACCAGCTATAGACCCAGGCGTGACTATCAAGTTTTCCAGAGACAATGATATGCTTTCCATCGGGAGTCACATCAATTCCATGAGGACTTTTTGGCTCAGGAATAAGATAAAGTAACTTATACTTGATGGCCTGTTTGATCGTAATCAGATACTGACCATTGACCTTTTTAAACTTGCCCTTGGCTGCCAATTCAGCAGCTTTCTCCCAGTTAGTAACATGCATGAAGTCAGTATCCTTAGAGGAACAACCAGCTTCAAAAGGAGGTCGGCCACTCTCAATACCACCTACGTAACGTTCAGTACAAAAGGAGTTGGTAAAACCCCAGCCATAACTAGGACCTTTTCCAGCATCACTAATATCCTGACTATAGGGCGGTAACTCAAAAGTAAAAGATTCGCTGGGATCCAGACGACCTATTTCACGATCAAATTTCCAATAGGTAACACCACCACGATACTTTTCGTTAAAATCTTCAAGAGGAACAAAATCGTTGCTGAAGGGAGCAGCATACTGGGCTGCTTCCATTACATACTCACTATTAGGTGTTACAAAAGCACCACCATGAGCGGATTTAAAGAAGGGATTAGCCACAATTTGTTTGGTCTCAAAATCATGGAGATCAATAACAGCAATACGGGGATTCGCTTTGTCATTAATAAAAACATATCTTCCGTCGTACTCACCATCAGTTTCAGTAAATGCAGGATGATGGCTATCACCAAAAGTAATATCTTTTCCTCTGATACGGCCACCAGCCAAGACAGCTTTTGACTCATCATCAAAACCATAACCCTGCCATGGTTCAGGAGTAAAAACAGCTATATACTTTAGAATTCTCATTGAAGGAATTCCATAAACAATTATCTGACCGCTCTGACCACCAGAACTAAAGACGATATACTCGTCACGTCCACCAGTTGGTACATAGGTTTTAGCAGCTGCTAAAACATCTTTTTCAGTCAAACCACGTTCTTGCATGACCTTCTGCAAGGCTGCCTGACCGAATGCTTGACTTGCAA
>JAUVDF010000068.1 GCA_030595455.1 Fidelibacterota bacterium
CCTGCCCATCATCGTGCTGGGTTTCGTTATTTTGGTTGCTCACCATTATGCCGGCCTGTACGGCATCGCCATTGCTGCTCTGGGTATGCTTTCCACCACTGGTATTCAATTGGCTGTGGATGCTTACGGTCCCATCGCCGACAACGCCGGTGGTATCAGCGAGATGGCCGGCCTCGGACCTGAGGTTCGCGAGCGCACCGACAAGCTGGATGCCGTGGGTAATACCACTGCCGCCATTGGTAAAGGTTTTGCCATTGGTTCCGCTGCACTCACAGCATTGGCTTTATTTGCTGCCTTTCGCACAACAGTAGAAATCATTCGTGGTGGAGAGCCAATGAATATCAGTATTACTGATCCGACTGTTATGGCCGGTCTATTTGTTGGTGGTATGCTACCCTTCCTGTTTTCATCAATGGCGATGGGTGCAGTTGGTCGTGCTGCCATGGCTATGATTGAAGAAGTTCGTCGTCAGTTCAAGACTATTCCTGAATTGGCAGCTGCGTTGGCGGGGATGAAAAAGTATGAAGAAGGTCAGGAAATGTCTCCAGAAGATAAACTGATCTTTGATGCTGCTGATGGCAAAGCTGAATATGGAAAGTGTGTTACTATTTCCACTGAGGCTGCTATCAAAGAGATGATGCTTCCCGGCTTGTTAGCCATCCTTACACCTGTGGTGGTTGGTTATGTTTTTGGTGCTGAGGCTTTGGGTGGACTATTGGCGGGAGTGACCGTAACCGGTGTACTTATGGCAATATTTCAGTCTAATGCTGGAGGTGCCTGGGATAATGCAAAAAAAATGGTTGAGAACGGTGTTGAGATCAACGGAATCAAATATGGTAAAGGTTCCGATGTACATAAAGCTGCCGTTGTTGGTGATACAGTAGGAGATCCCTTCAAGGATACTTCCGGTCCATCACTGAATATTTTAATTAAACTAATGTCGGTTGTTTCTTTGGTGATTGCACCACTGATTGCAACCATAGGTCTATAAGGAGGTTCGCTCTTGAAAAAGTATGAGTGCCTTTATATTGTAAATATGAACTTTGATAGTGAGGGAGTCTCCGCAGTTACTGCTAGAGTGGAGGCAGTCCTCAAAAATGTTGGTGGTAAGCTTGCGAATTCTCAACATTGGGGCAAACGCAAACTGGCTTATGCCATTGATAAAGAACGCTATGGTAACTATATCCTGTTACACTTTGAGGGTGAAAAGCCTAATGTAACAGAGTTCCATCGTGAACTAGAAATTGAATCAGGTGTTTTACACTACATGACGATCCGTCTGGATGAATTCCCTGATTTTGAAACACTTTCAGTCCCTCAAGCTTATGAGGCTGATCGTAGACGTAGCTCTGCTCCAGGTGGTCAGAGACCTCGTCGCTATGATCAAAGTGCTCCAAGAGAAGCTGCTGCCACTGAGAAGCCAGCTGCTGCAGAGCAGAAAGCTGATGATTCCAGCGCTCCTGAGCCTGCTGCTGAAGCTGCAGAAACTAAAGAAGCACCGGCTGAGAAAATAGAAGTCGTTGAAGCTGCTGAAGAAGCTAAACCAGCTGAGACTGAAACTGAGAAGGTAGAAGTTGTTGAGGCTGCAGAAGAAGCCAAACCAGCTGAGACTGAAACTGAGAAAGTAGCAGTCGTTGAAGCTACCGAAGAAGCCAAACCAGCTGATGATGTTGTTGAAGAATCCGCCGTTGAGGCAGTAGAAGAAGACGCTGAAAAGCCTGCTAACGCAGAGTGATCGGCCGGATTAGAGAAAGAGAGTAATCATTATGAAAATGTTCACCTATAGAAAAAAGATCTGCAAATTCTGTGAAAACAGGAAAATGCAAATTGATTACAAAAACCCAGTTATGCTACGCCGTTTTATTACAGAACAGGGTAAGATTTTACCTCGTCGCATTACCGGAACATGTGCTTTACACCAAAGAAGTCTGGTAACGGCTATCAAACGTGCGCGTAATATCGCCTTGTTACCCTATACCAACGACGTCAAGAACGCCTAAAGAAAAGGAATCTGATCATGAAAGTTATTTTACGAGAAGATATCGAATCTTTAGGGACTGCTGGAAAAACAGTCAATGTGAAAGCTGGGTTTGCACGCAATTATCTCATTCCTCAGAAATTGGCTTATCCTGCCACACGTAGTTTTTCACGTGTCTTTGAAGAGGAACAGAAATTAAAAGATAATCGCGATGCACGGGCAACGGCTCAAGCTGAGCAAGTTGCTGCTAAATTGAACAACGTCTCCCTGGAAACCACAGTCAAAGTTGGTGAAGAGGACAAAGTGTTTGGCGCGGTAACCGCTGCTGACATCGCTGCCCTGCTTGCTGACAAAGGGTATAAGATAGACAAACGTGATATCTTACTTGAGGAACCACTCAAGGCTCTGGGAATCTACAATGTCCCGATTAAGGTTGCTGCAGAGATTAAAGCAGAAGTTAAAGTTTGGGTTATTAAAGAGTAACCCAACTTGATTACATATTTCGGGATGAAAGTGAGTGTTGTTTTGACAACTGGCATTTTCATCCCGTTTTAGTTTTCAGAACTTAAACTCATTAACTAAACTGTAGTTGAAGCTCAATTAAGATGAATCGGCAATCACTCCATATTTTTGCAAAACGGGAAGCCTATCTGCTAATTCTGGCAAGTATGTTTATGGGTCTGTTTGTTAGTCTTACTTTCCAGGGACTTCTGGAAAATACTGCCAATTCGACCTTATTAGATCGCCTGGTTATTATACTGGGAGAGTTGGCGATCTTGTTGCCCCCCATCATTATTCTAAAACAACGCAGAGTTGACCTGATACAAGTATTACCCCTGAAGGCTGTTTCTACGATTACCATCATAATGGCAGTTGTATTTGTAATTGGTGTGATTGGGCTTGTTTCTGTTTTTGAAGTTATCATGGTGCCATTTTTTCCAGTCCCTGAGTTTCTCAGTCAGTTGGAGCTGGAATTATCGAAGGGTACCTTTTTAGAAATTCTGATCTTGCTAATTGCTGGCAGTTTGGTTGCGCCGGTGGTAGAGGAATTCCTTTTTAGGGGAATACTGCAGCAAAGTCTTTTTTATCGGTATGGGTCTCTGTTACCAGCCATGGTTGTCCCCACCGTGATTTTCGCCCTCTTTCATGTGGCCTATCTCTTCTATTTCCCTGCGTTTCTAGAATTGATAACCCTAGCCCTCATGTTGGCCTGGCTGATGGCCAAAACCGGTAACCTGATCATTCCAATCATGGTCCATGGCCTTTTCAATCTTTCATCTTTTAGTGCCTTATTCGGTTCTGATATTGAAGAAATCTCGACCCTCTCTGAGCTTGGTCTGCCCTGGATCATTATTTCGATAATTTTAACAATTGTTGGGTGGCTCTATTTTAAAAACATGTCAATCTCCATGCTCGATGAAGTTTATCTAATTCCTCCGCTCCAAGATAAGGAACAGTAATATGCTGGATTTACCTAAGGTGTTAAGTATTGGAATGGGCGGATTTGTTGGAGCAGTTGGTCGCTATTGGTTTAGTGGGTTTATGCAAAAATATAGTGATCGTTTCCCCTTGGGGACTCTGTCAGTTAACCTGCTCGGGAGTTTTATCCTGGGCTTGTTAGCAACCCTCTTTTTGGAGAAAGTGATCGTCAATCAGGAAATACGTTTATTCCTGCTGATTGGTGTTCTAGGTGCTTTTACAACCTACTCGACCTTCTCACTGGAGACCGTGAATCTCATACGCAGTGGTGAATGGATCTTTGCTGGATTCAATATCCTGGCCAATGTAATGGGGACACTTATTGCCGTGTGGCTGGGGCTTAGTATTGCTAAATTATGGTGACCTAAATAGTTAGGACCATTTATGCTGGAAGAATACTCAGGACAGAAACTTTGCATCTTTATTGGTGAAAGTGATAAGCATGAGGGACGTAATCTGTATGAACTACTCCTGGAGTTGGCAATTGAAAGTGGCTTATCGGGAGGAACAGTAATCAGGGGCCGTCAAGGGTTTGGAGCCCACAAAGAGATACACTCGTCAAAAATTCTTCGTTTGGCGGAAAACCTGCCGCTAGTTCTTGAATTTGTCGGTCGTACAGCCAAGATAGATCTCTACCTGAAACGTGTTCAACCATTGCTTAAAGAAGGCTTGATGACGCGAACAGACGTAAGTATTACCAAATTCAGGACAAAAAGTTGATACAATCCAAGTTGCTAGATGTCGCAGTCTGGACTTGTAGTTAAGTGGCATTCTGAATAACATGACCAGTCAAGCAAAAAACACCAAATAATGATCCAAGGAGTGTGTGATGAACAAAAAATTAATGACAATTATCCTAATTACTGCTGTTGGCAGTCTTGTAGCGGCAGATTCTCCTGAGGCTTATTCAACATCTCGCGGCACAGGTACAATCATGCTTTCAGGTTCAGGAACCTATCAAACTGATTTAAGTCAGGATTTAAAGAGTTCTGTTTGGCGTTTAAACACAGACGTAGCATTATTCCTCTTTCCTCAACTTGCCGGTGGTATTGATTTTGGCTATGGTAAGAGTATGGCTGAATTTGGTAGTGTAGATGATCCTGTTGTCTATGAAAATGTAGTCATGTCTCTGGGACCGAGAGTCTATTTCTTTCTAGGTGGAAAAAACAGTTCATTGACACCATTTGTAAAAGGTGGTGCTAATTATCTGGTCAATAAAACTTTACGGGATGATGTGGAAATTAGTCGAGATGAGAAAGAAATGGGTCTTGTCGCCAGTGCTGGCTTCTTGCTGAATCTAGCTAAGAATGTTGGGCTATCCGTTGAAGCTGAGTACAATTTTGAAAAAGGGACTGCAGCGGAAGATATAGATACTCAACAGCTATTAGTAAAATTTGGAATCCGATCTTTTCTTGGAAATTAATTCTTAAGAAATATTGGGATGTAATTTGTCAATGTGACTGTTGATCAACTGATTAGATTAACAGTCACATTTTTTATAGAGAATTCTTATGCTAAAAAGTTTTAATGACCTCAAAAATTTAATCCAAGGTGAACAGCCTAAGCGAGTTGCATTGGTCGCTGCTGAAGATTCAGTTATGATTGCTGCGGCAGCCAGGGCACAGGCTGATGGAATCGCTCAATTCGTCCTGCTTGGGGATGCTTCCCAAATAAAAGAAATGATAATTTCTACAGGACAAGAATTTGAAGTCATTCATACAAAAACGCCTATTGCAGATGCTATAGCTCTCATCAATGAGGGTCATGCCGATCTGCTTATGAAAGGGAAGGTCTCGACGGGAAATCTCCTAAAAGGGGTCTTGGATAAAGCTTCTGGACTTCGACAAGGACAGCTATTGAATCACATCGCCGTGATTGAATCGCCAGCCTATCATAAGTTATTGTTCATCAGTGATGGTGGTATCAATCTGAGTTTTAACGAACAAACTTATGAGCACATGATTCGCAACATTTCAGAATATTTAAAACGCTTAGGCTATTCTGATCCTCGTTATGCCATGCTATCACTTGTTGAGACAGTCAATGAGAGTATTCCCGAGACAGTGATTGCTAGAAATGTAGTCGACCAGCTAAGTGCTGAGTATCAGATAGAGGGTCCTATTGCTCCCGATGTAGCACTATCCGCTAAAGCCGCACAGCAGAAAAACTTGAATTCAAATATTGCTGGCGAAGTTGATGTTTTTCTCATGCCGAACACAACCGCAGCCAATCATTTGGTCAAAGGCTTGTCAGCTTTGGGTGGCTGCAAAGTAGGTGGAGTCGTTGTGGGGGCGAAAGTACCGATCATTCTTTTGAGTCGCTCTGATGATGCTGACACCAAATATCGATCTATCCTGCTTGGACTTGTTTAGAAATAAAATTTCCTTTTAACCACAGAGTAAGCAAAGCAGTGCATTGAGCCTGCCAAAATGAGCGCAGAGGTTTATTAGCGTCTTCCTGAGGCCGAGCGATGCGAGGGGACTCGAAGGATGTTGATTTGTGGTCGGTTGGCAGGTTTTATTTTACACATCTTAGGATGCCCATCAAGATATATAATCACTTGATCAGTAGTCAATTGGTCGGAACTAAAACTT
>JAUVDF010000208.1 GCA_030595455.1 Fidelibacterota bacterium
GTGGGACGTATTTAATTAGATTAACCCAGGACAAACAATATAGTATCACCGGAAAATTACTATTACTAAAATGATACCTGCTAACAATTTCAAGCTAATGATTCTGCTTTTGGGCAGTCTCACAGTATTATCTGCTGCAGAACTAGCCATGCGACCTAACACTCAGTGGACCTTCGATACCGCTGTGGAGCAAGTTGTTTTTCTCGAAAGTGCTGCTGGATATCCCATTTACATGATCAGAACCGAAAATTACATCACTTTGTTTGATAGTACGGGTGAAGAATTTCGGACAATACCCCGGATTGAGCATGATGATTTTGTTTTAAGTGATAACCGGAGTGGTTTTATGCTGGTTCACGACCAGCAACTGGCAGAGAGCGATCGGCAAGAACATCTTTTTTCGTTTCAAGTCTACAATTCAACCGGCGCCCCTGAATATACCTCAGTTCATACAGTTGATTATACCAGTGGGAAGCTGCAATACCAGTTGACGGGCAAAAGAAGTATTATCCTGACAGAGCAGGGGAAGCCTTGGTTATTGGAATTGAGTGGCGATGATACCTTGCTTTATATCAATTCTGTCCAGACCACAAACCATCAAACTGAATGTACACCACACATACTAGCCAAAAAGCTCAAACTCCCGCATGAGATGGTTATAGCTTCATCATGCAGGCTGCTTGATAGTACTGATACACCTGAAGTGGAACTTAGGATATGGGATCACGACACAGGTCAAACCAGCTCAGTTCGTGTGAATGGTGAACTTATGGGGATCCAGGGTGTTCCCGGATCAGACTATTATTTTTTGGAGCTGGATCATGGAGCAGAATCATCACTGACTTTATTTAACCGCACTAATGCTATCAGCACTTTTCCCTGGAAAAGCTGGGAGGTCAGACCTCTGGGACAGGAAGCTGCTTTTATAATCTCTGAGACAGACCTGAATGTAGTCAATCTAGGGGATGGTGCTCTGGCGGCTACCTATCATCCCATTGAACTCAGGGGGATTAGCGATGCAGCTTATATGCCTGAATGGGGCATATTCCTGTACCTACGCTATCGACTTTATTTCACAAAAGAAGGCAAACAGGCATTCCGCAATTTTGTATTAGAAGGAGTTGATCAATCCGGTCAGCTCGTACACAGGAGTTCATTTGGTACCTGGAGTACCATTTTACCCAGAATTACCCGGGTCGGTGATGACCAGTTTTCAATCCATATCCATAACGCAGTCCTTTTATATGATATTGGATCGCAGTAATACAATACTTTAGACACAATTAACTAAGGAGCACACTTTGAATAACAGAACCACCTTTTTCATATTAATTATTATGGTATTCGTTGGCTGTAGTAGCCAGCAGGAAACCATTATTGAGGAAAAACCTGCCGGTCTTTCAAATGTACAACAATTGTCATTTAGCGGGGATAATGGGGAGGCTTATTGGAGTCCTGATGGTCAACAAATCATCTTTCAGAGTAAACGAGATGGTAACGGCTGTGATAAAATTTATATCATGAATGCTGACGGATCAGATGTACACATGGTCAGTCCTGAAGTTGGTGCCAATACCTGTTCCTATTTCAGTATGGCTAATGATCGCATCATCTTTTCATCCACCTTTGGTGTGGTTGACAGTTGCCCACCACGTCCAAAACCCCAGGGAAATAAATATATCTGGCCCCTTTTTCCGTATGATATCTATTCAGCTAATCCAGATGGATCAGATTTGATCAAGATTCGGGAAAATGATGGCTATGATGCTGAACCAACCGTATCATTCCTCACAGGACGTGTCATATTTACCTCTGAGATCGATAAAGACCTGGAAATATTTACCATGAACATCGATGGAACAGATGTTAAGCGTCTCACAAATCGCCTTGGCTATGATGGCGGTCCCTATTTTAGCCCCAATGCTGAAAAAATCGTCTGGAGAGCCTGGTATCCAGAAAATGCCAAAGATTCTCTAGCGTGGAAAGAGAATATGGCGCTTAATCAAGTAGAGGCAGTTCCCCTAGCAGTTTACGTAATGGATGCTGATGGTATGAACAAGACTCGCCTGACTGATAATGGTGCCACAAATTGGGCTCCATCCTGGCATCCTGATGGGGAACACGTCGTTTTCTCATCTAACATGGATGATTGGAATGAAGACCACCAGGCTTTTGGTCATAATTTTGAACTTTATAAAATTAAGATTGATGGTAGCGGCTTGACGCGTTTGACCACCAATACTTTCTTTGATAGTTTTCCCATGTTTAGTCCTGATGGCAAATTCATGCTTTTTGCATCAAATAGAGACGCAGATAATCCAAGAGCCACCCATATCTTCAAGGCTGAATGGAACGATTAAGATTCGGGTACTATTCCAAACCCCTCGTCATCCCGAGCGGAGTCGAGGGACGAGAGACGAAGTACCCAGGATAAACTCCGTGAAGGATCTTGATCCATCGGTATAATGGTACAGGGTAAAAGGTTGAAACTGGAAATTCGAAACTTGAGAATCCATAATATAGTCTTTGGGAGGAATGAAATGACGAAGCCTGTCCGCCGTACTTTGTACTTGAAGGAAGGCGGGCAATCTCAGATTCGAGATCGCCACGCTCTTATTCATCGCTCGCGAAGACAATTCCTGGCAATTTGTGATGATATTTGAGTAAACAATGAAAAAATTATTCTTCCTATACCTGCCTTATGGTGCCATTGATATTCTGATAACTCTAGCGATTGTCAGCGAATTAATTAATCGACGTTATGATCTATTATGGTCCAATTTTCCTATTCTGGTATGGGGCATGATG
>JAUVDF010000205.1 GCA_030595455.1 Fidelibacterota bacterium
AGTGCGGTGTGAGGGTTAGCTGTGGTTTTCTTGCTAAACTCCCCGGACTCAGGCTCATTCGGCTGCTTTTTTGGTTTAATGACAAACCAGCACCCCAGGCAATATTGAAATCCCCCAGGACTAGTTTTTCAATACCGGGAACCCGATTAGTATTTACGGTTAAAATTGAGTGGTCAGTCAGCATTAATTCACCAGGGTCTTGCTCAGCCAGAAATACGAGATCAAAATAGTCAGTCTGAATGCGTCCTTTATTGAGTAGTCGCCAGCCCTCTAGTGATGCACTGTACTGCAAACGTTGGCGAATAATAACTTTAACTACATCAGGTGTAAGCCAACTTGATGGCAAAGTAGTTGAATCTTTTATCTCAGTTTCTAAAGGCGTAGATAGCTGTTTAAGGAGCATGTTGGTAAACTGTCTTTCATCAGGATCTTCCAGCTCATCCTGAAAGACGGGATCATCAGGTTGAGCCATTAGACATGAGATACAGCAAAGTAGAATGCCGACCTGTTTCACGGCAGTAACAGCTCCAGTCCAAATCCATGTGAATCAGGCAAATCAGGATGCAGTATCCAGGTGTAGTGAACTCTGTAGTTCTTAAGCATAAGTCGCCAACCAAGGGAGGTTGTTTGACTTAAATCCCGATACCCAACTGCGATCTGCCATTTTCGGGAATATGAAGTGACAAGTGCAGTACAGAACTCAATCGGAATTGCGGCCTCTTTTTCAATGGCAAACATTAGAACAACCGGTCCGCTATCATATTCTGCTCCGAAATGAAATCTCTGAGGGACAGGCAATGATCTATTCAATTGTACTAAATGCTCCAACGCAGACCCCAGCTTGATATCATCTGCTAACTGTAGAAAAAGACTAGCTGAGACTGTTAATGTTGTGCGAGAATCAAAACCACTCACACTGAGGTGGTGCCCACTAATACCAAGACCCATTCGGAAAGTTGAATCTATTGGCCAGGCAATACCACTCCTTAGCGATGATTCTGAATAGACATCATCACCGAAGTACTGTATCCCACTAACTACGGGGAGATTACCTACTTTATATACAGCACCCAGGGATCCAGATTGAAGATCCAGACCCATAAATGGTTTGTGGTACTGCAATCCTACTTGTGACTGTATATCCGCTTCCATCAAGGCTGGATTGACCAATAGCCGATCCAGGTGCTGATAGCCAATCACCCTAATGTTTGCACTTGCTGCGGACCAACCACCAGTCTGATACTCGAAAGCTGCAAAAATTGATGAAGTAGCGAATAAACCAATTGAAACACAATGCCATACAAACAGCATTTTTCTGATTCGTAACATGAAATCACCCAAATTTAACTTTGAAGAATGTTTTTAAAGTGTAGCCTATGTTAATTGTAAAAACACATCAGAGCAATAGCTATAACATGGAACCAATAATATGAGCCAGATATTTACACGTAAGATAAAAGATGAATTGATTCACAAAATTCAGAATTATCTCTTAACCGAGCTGGATCAGAAAGTTGGGAATTTTGAAGCAGAATTCTTGCTAGACTTTTTTAGTGAAAATATTGGTCCGTATTACTACAATCAGGCTATCTCTGACATTCAGACCCACTTGGCTGGATACATGGAGAATTTAAACGAGCGTATTGACGAATTAGAGAAAGTCCCACCAGAATAGAGTTATCTATACGAAAGGGTCAGGTAAACCTTAGGCAAAACATATTCTCGATCTTGATCCTGCACCGCTATAAATCTGGCATCTAAATCCAAAAACAAGTGACTCCCTAAATGGTGATTCACGCCCAACAAGGGACCTTTACCATGCCAGAGTTCATCACCCCGGTTTACAACTGAATATTTGGTGATACGTTCATGGCTCAGATAGCCAAGCCAGCCTCGCCAACCCTTGTAGTCGAAAAACAGTTTAACAATCATCTCTAATTGTTCACGTTCACTGGTCACTTGCTGTACAAATTTTCCCCAATCCAGTTGTCCTTCATCTTCCCAGCGAACAGCCAGTTTAGTATTAATTGACCAGCGATGACTAAAATGATAAGTAAGCTGCTTTTGAAAATCTAGTGAGCGATGAACAAAGCTGCGAATAGGTTGGTCCTGTTCTATGAATAGGTCATCATAGTCATAATCAAAATAGTTACTCCTAATGCGCGCTCGCCCTTCACCCTCCCAGGATTGTCGACGCCACCCAAAACCTGACCACAGAACCAGATTCCTATTCCAGTAATTCTCTGAGCTCCGAGTATTGAATAAATAGATAAGATGAAACATACTAAGCTTGGTACCCATATCCAGATAGTAAAATGGGCTGGGACGCCAGGTAAAGTTCAGGGAAGTTTTAACTCGCCACTCATCACGGTCATCATCATTGTTTGTATCAGGTGTATCATACTCTAATCTTGAAAGCACGGTATTCCATGATAGTGAATCCACTACTCCCGGGATTTGCCATGTAAGATTCTCCCTCAATTGATACAACACGTGAGCGTAATCTATATAGTATCTATTCTGAGCATTCTCCACCTTGAAGGCTGAGATTGATGAAAAATTCTGATTTTTTAGTTCCAGGCCAGTTTCATTAGTCAGCGAAAGTCGTTTACGATCTTCTCCTGCAAATGTTATCGTAGCACTTTGATCAATTCTCTCCTGCTTGATCTCTGTGAGTTGATCTCCCCAGTTAAGGTTGTGGAAAAGTTTTAAGTTCTTACTCAGTCGATAAATGAACTGATTTTGCCAATTAAGATTCTCATGATAACGTGACTGTGTACTGCCTAAAGAGTCCGTATAAAAAGACTGCAGCCGGGCTTCTCGATGTAGGGAAG
>JAUVDF010000122.1 GCA_030595455.1 Fidelibacterota bacterium
ACTGTCTCATAGGCTTCGACCATTCCGCCACAGTTTTTGGAATACCGGGCATCAATAATTTTTTCATCGAAAACGAGGACTTCACCTTTGGTATCTACTGCTGCTTTAAGGGAATACTCAGTCAGAAAGCTGGTCCCCTGATAGCGCTGACAGCAGTCATCATTACAAACGTCATATCCATCTGAGAGGTGTTTGGCCTCAGCCAGAGCCAGGGACCAACAGCGGGCAACCACAGTTTGAGCTGCAAGCAGGTTCGATGGTGCCTCGGCACCCATTTCGGAAGTTGCGACACAGGCCACATAGGCTTCTACATCAACAATATTAATAAGTTTGAAGTAGCCACCATCCAGTGTGATGCTCAGTTTACCTGGCAGGTCGACTGAGATGGGCTTCTCCCAGTGAAAACCACGACCAGCAATCACCGGATCGACATGGATTCCATAAGCGCTTGTCAGGGATTCAACTGTATCTGGACAATCAAGTAACAACTCTTCGAGCAAGAGAGACTCGTTCGTACCTTCAACACGGATTTGTTCGGATTCAATACTCAGATTGAGAGTTTGAGTTGTTTCCAGACCTGCAATATTACCGGATACACCTAGTTTTGGGGACCAGGATAAATCCAGATTTGTGATCTTATCTTCGGGTAGGACAATCCCCACCCGGATTAGATCATTGTTCAATCCACTCGAGATAGGCATCTACTGCTGCTCCCAGAGCTGGGGCATGTCTCAGTTCAGAATGAACAATCAGATCATCACGAAGACGATTTGTTTTGGTAAGGTATAGGGCTTTGATTTCTGCTGGAAGATCTGATCCATGAATCATTCGGCCCAATTTCTCATTTACAGGATCTAGTAACAGCGGAGCAAAATTTTTGAATTCCCAGATGTCGCCTAATCTTTGACCCACAACAATCCGTTCAAATACTTGACCTAAATATTCGTGTTCAGTTTCTAAGGTACGATCTTGCTCTAAAAGAATGGCTTCCGGTGATCCCAGAGCCAAGGTGTAGATCCGATGATAAAAGAGCTCTGACAGGGCTTGGGCTGTTTGGGTGACTATCGCTACTGCATCCTCTTCACCTGCTAAAGCACGTTCATAAATTTGCCATGGATAGATTTCAGCATTCGCTAATTCTTCCTGACTCATCCCAGCCAGTTTACCATAGCAGTTTTGAATTCCTTTGGCCGAGAGCAGATTCTCATAACTCTCTTCTTCATTGGCCATCATCTCCCAGGCTTTAGCAATCCAGGGTTTGCAATTATCAAAGGGAACAATTTCGCCGTTTAAGAGCATTGAATCAGCAATACCAGTACCGACACCAAAATAATAGGCAGATTTTACTCCCCGCATTCCCCCATCATCACCCCAACGCTCACCTAGTCCACAATAGTCAGCATCACTGCCAATGGCATGAATAGGACTAAGCGTTTTATAGCCTTCACTCTTCAGGGCTTTTTCCAGGTTAGTTAAGAATTTTGGCATACGAGGACCATTGGCCATGACTGAGATGCCACCTTTTTTTGCGGTCTTCAGTCCTGGTAGTCCAATCCCGATGATCACATCATCAGCGACATTTTCACCAAGGATGGTACGAATAGCCTTTTTGAAACTATCCAATATGGCCTGCTCTTGGGAGGCTTCGGTTTTGGTCTGCTCTATAGAACCAGATTTGTTTTCTTTTAGCTGTCTGGTAAGGGCAATTGGCTTAAACTTTTGATTGTAGAATTCTGAGGCATCGTAAGTCACTTCAATGAAGGGCTTCAATGCAACAAAACGCATAGGATTAGTTAAAATATTGACTTTATGGACCAGGACTTTAGAGGCCCCGCCATCTATACCGATGAGAATTATATCATCCATTCGAAACCTCATTCATGATTTGACGTCTGTAAATTGCTTCACGTCTCATCTCGTCTTTTGCATTATTATTTCTATCAACAGTTGATCGATCAATATTATGATCAGTACCGCCCCCATGGCGGATCACTTTATATACGGGTACCCATACTCGCCCGATGCGATGGTGTTCACTCATGCGTGACACAAAGTCATAATCCTCTCCATAATTTCGAGCATATGCAGAAGTATTCATATCCAGGTATCCCAGATCCCGAGCTAAATCAACATAAAAGGAGCGAGGAGCGCCAGCACCGTTAATCCGCAATAGATTGTTACGGCCATTCTCTTCTGTCCACTCAGCATGGGTCACAACCGGAATAGATTCCATACGGCTAATCTCCAGAGTGGCAGCATCCTGTTCATATACCTCATAGGAGCCAATGACCAGACCGATCTTATCATCTTCTTGAAATGTTTCTACAATTTTTTCTACTGCGCCAATAGTGAGCTGGTCGTCAGAATCGAGTTGGACATAGAATTTACCTTTGGCACTTTTAAGTCCGGCATTCAGACAGAGCCCAATGTTGTTGATATCCAGTACAATCAAGCGTACAGCTGGTTTACCGGCTGCATATTTTTTTCCACCTGGTAGATATTCATTCACTGCGGGGATTGTTGGATCATTTTCGCCACCATTCACAACCACAATAACTTCGATATCCTGGACAGTTTGATTCAGGATAGATTCGATTGCAGAGCCAATAAAATGGGGACGGTTATTAACCGGGATAATTATACTGGCAGTGAGTTCATACGTTTTGTTGGCATAGGGTACTGATGAATAAAAGGCACCTGGTGCCAGATACGCATCAATGCGCTTTAAATGATCGGTAACAATCTGCTCTAGCTCAAGTTGAGATTCTTTACTCGCCATGAGATAGTCAAACACATTTTGCTCACCTACAGCTTTATAGACACAGTATGGCGATCCAGAATAACGATTCGCGATGTGAACCAGTTCGCCAACTTCACTAAGCCGTAACCTCAGCTCATATAGAAAATGCTGGGTAGTAGTATCAGCCAAGGGTAAGACGTCTTTGACTTTATCCAGATTGATAAGCCAGGCTTTCCCGTAATCACTATTATCTCTAACCCGGCCAATATGATGATCCAATAAGTGTTCATCACTCACGGTACCATTATCATCTACTTCATAGTCTGCATAGATCAGTGACCAATTATCAGATGTTTCAGCAACTAGACTATAAAGCTCAGCAGCACTTTGTTTAAATTCAATTTTATCAGCCTGGTTATCTACTAGAAGCAGTTCACCACTTTCATAACTGGCCAATTTATCACTAAGTAATTTTGCATTTAGGTCAGATTGATTGATTACATCAATCTGGGAGTCAGGAAAAGATTTCTCTAATTGTACTATATCAAGGGGGTTATCACCACTGATCACCAGTATATCCAAGGTTAAGCTCCTTAAGCAATCTCATATACGGAAGCATGTTTATTAATACCGACACAGCTTATAGCTTCCTTAGCTCTGTCGCAGCGATGGAGTTAATTAATATTTAAGGAAATTCAACCCTTTTTTTGATTCAACCAGCAGCCCAGTTGTAATAAAAATGATGGCTTAATTAAGCTATAACAGGCAGATATACCTGATTTGATATACAGATTTAATACAATCGTTTAACCCGCAGTGATATACCACAGCAGATTTCATAGGTGATCGTATTCAGTATTTTAGCAATAGATGCGATTTGAACAGCCGTGGAAGGACCTCCCATGACAGTAAAAAGACTACCGGTCGAGGGTTCATCATCCCCCAGATCAATCATGATATGATCCATGGTAACCGTTCCAATAACTGGGTAGTCTTTGCCATTGTAGGAGACGACGCCACGATTAGTAAGTTTCCGATTATAACCATCTGCATACCCCATGCGCAAGGTACCAATGTTGGTATTAATGGCTGCCTGCCACTTCTCGCCATAACTTACAGATTCCCCTGCCTTGATCCTGTCTACTCTAACAAGTGGAGCTTTGACTTCCATAGCGGGCATAAGTTGACTCAGGTATCTGCCACCTGCCGAAGTGTCATATCCATAGAGACCTATTCCAAGCCGGATAGCATCATAGAATTTTGCGCCATCATGTAAGGCACCTGCACTATTTGATAGATGGACCAGCCCAGTAAAGCCCAGTGCTTTGATATGGCTGGCAAATTGCTCAAAGATCTGGTTCTGTTGATCATAGGTAATCTCAGATTTAGTATCAGATGATGAGAAATGACTGTAAACACCCTGAATGTCTAATAATGAGTTCTGGTCAGAAATTACTGCTACGGCCTGTTCAGGTGATAGGCCCAAACGGTTCATACCTGTATTGACATTAAGGTGTACTTTAATACCCGGCAGACCCTCGTTAATAGTGGATTGCACATCCTCGATTGAGCCAAGGGTCAAAATAATATTTTCAGGAAGTTGATGAAGGTCCTCAGGGTAAACTCGAGAAAGGATAAGAACAGGGAGGCCGGGAACATTGTCAATCAACTCCCTGGCTTCCTCCAGGGTTGCCACAGCAACCAGATTCACCTTGAGCTCATGGTAGAGGTGTTTGGCAAGCTCAACTGCACCATGGCCATA
>JAUVDF010000133.1 GCA_030595455.1 Fidelibacterota bacterium
AAAGCCCCCTCCATTTGAGAAATTATTAGGCGATCTTTCAGGAGCCTATTCACGACGAATAAACATTCAGCACCGGCTTGTTTATCAAATTATTGATAAAATTAAGACTGTGAAAGTGATCAGGATGTGGACGCATTATGAATAGTTGCGGTTTCTAACATGCGGTTGGAACTGATGCTGTCAATCTGTGGTTCATAATCAAAACATGAGTGATTTTCAGATAAATGAAGCGATAAAACAGTTATTAAGCTTGAGCACAGCTCAAACGCAGGACCTTAGGCTGATCTGATGAACTGGAAAGCATCACAAGAACAACTTGAGGACTGGGGTTGGAGTCAGTTTTGGGATAAGCTGTCCCTAGACCAAATTGATACTCACCAGGAACCAGCAAGAGTTACCAGTCAGGACAGGGATCTATGGACCATTCAGACTGTGTCCGGATCGAAACAGGCTCGAGTACTTTCATCGAGGCGTAATTCTCCCCGACCAGCAATCGGTGATTGGGTAATAGTTGAACCGGGATCGACAAAAACCGATCCGTGGACTATCCACAAACTACTCCCACGGCGGTCCCAACTTACCAGAGCAGCTGCTGGAACCGGTGACACGGAGCAGGTTATCGCAGCGAACATAGATCTGATCTGGATCGTGCATGGCCTAGACGTTCCCCTAAACCCCCGTAAGATTGAACGCTATCTGGCCGTTGCCTGGGAAAGTGGAGCCACTCCTGAAATCATCCTCACGAAAACGGATTTAGCTGAAAGTATTGAGGTGGAATCAGATGAGCTGGCATCTATTACAGCTGGTGTGGATGTCTATCGTGTCAGCAGCCATGATCTTGACAGCATCCATGCTTTAAAATCAGTGCTTAGGGTCGGTTCAACGATTTGTTTACTCGGACCTTCAGGTGTTGGAAAATCCACGCTAGTAAATGCCCTCCTTGAAGAACAAGTGACGATAACTGCTGAGGTCCGATCCAGTGATCGAAAAGGGCGGCATACAACCATACGCCGTGAGCTGTATCGCATTCCTGGCGGGGCTTGCCTTATAGACACACCTGGCATACGTGAATTGAGGATTTGGTCTCTTGAGGAAGGCTTGAATAGTGCGTTTCCGGATATTGAGAAAATTGCGACCGAATGTAGATTCAGAGATTGCAAACACGAATCTGAACCAGGTTGTGCTGTCATATCAGCAGTAGACGCCGGCACCTTGAAAAATGAGCGACTAGATAGCTTTCGGAAGCTCCAAGCTGAAGCGGCTTATGCCCGGCGGACGACGGATCCGCGAGCGAGAGCTGCAGCCGTATCTGAATGGAAGTCGGTTAAGAAGAGCATGAAACAGCACCCTAAGCGCGGGAACCGCAAATAAGACAGCCTAACAAGCGCTTGCTACCCAGCCTACGCTCTTTTGAGCTACGACCTGACAGGCAGGCTCAGGGACCAGCTACGGCGGGTAGAAGCACAGGATCGTAGATGCATTAGAGCTTTATTTACATCATCTATAAAAATAAAAAGGCCAGGATAAAACCTGGCCTTTTTAAACATTGGATTATTTGTGATCAACCGGTCTTTAATCTAAAGACAACCGGAACTGAAATCCTCACCGTTACCGGCTTATCACGCTGATAGGCGGGCTTCCATTTAATTTGCTTGATTGCATCCATGGCAGCTTCATCCAGACCTGTCTTCGGAATACCCTTAAGGATAATGGTTTCTTTGACACGGCCATCTTTACCGATGGTAGCCTGGACAATCACAGTTCCCTCAATACCAGCTTCTCTGGCGATTTCAGGATAAATAACTGCTTTCTGAATAGCACTGTATCCACCCATAGGCTCTGGTGGTTCATCATAGGCAATGAAAATCACATTACTTTCAGGTGGTGGTGGTGGCTCATCCAAAATCTCAAAGTCTTCCAGGTCAGTCTCTTCAATGGTGAAATCTTCATCGATCTCTTCATCTTCAGATTCAATTGGAATAGAGGGACGAGCAGGTGGTGGCGGTTTATCGAACTGTTGAGTTTCCGGTGGAATCTCAATATTCTCAATCGGAGCCACATACTCTTCCAGGGGAATTTCCTCGACTGTAAATTTCGGTAGCGCGTAGAGCACCACTGTAAATATACCGAGAACGAGGATCGCACCAATCTCAAGGTACTTGCGATGCTGCAGTTTAATGGAGACGTGGGGATATTGTTGGTGTAGCATAAATCCTACTCCCTCGTCTTTGCAGAATAGTTAAGCTTCAGAGCTGAAGCTTCTCGCAATTCCTGGTGAATATCGGTGATGATTTCCATTTCTGTTTGTCTGTCAGCTTTTAATGAAACTGTCAGTTGAGGATCGATAACAACCTTATCATACATGATGGTTCTTATTTTCCCAATATCAACAATCTGATCATCAATGGAAATTAATCCTTCGGCTGTCGCCCATATATGGGAGACATGCTTGTTACCTTCTAACTTGGCGATCTTTTTGGCTTCCGGCAAAATCAGTTTTAGACCCTGAAATTCACGCAAGACCGTAACCACCATAAAAAAGATCAGTAACATGAAGATGATATCAGGAAGTGAAGATGTTGGAATCCCTGCCTCACTTTTCATTTTTCGTTTTAAACGCATGATCTAACTCTCTGGGTCCGCGATGGAGATGCGTCTAGCATTGGCCTGTTTGAGCTGGTCAATTACATCAACGTAAACTTTATACATGGTCCGGGAATCTGTTTTGACAGAAAAGATCATCTTATCATTTACAGCGAGCAGCTGTTTGGCAATCTGTTTCAGTTCACGGACATCCACGATGCGAATATCCCCTCCACTACCAACAGCCACTTTTCCTGAAGCACTTACCAGAATATTCGTAATGTTCTTCTTATGCACCTCAACTGATTCACCCTTATCAGGAAGAACCATTCCCAGTCCCTTATCCATATCAATGGTGGTGGTAACCAGGAAGAAGAGCAAGAGCATAAACACAATATCCGGCAGGGATGCTGTAGGAATTTCTCCGGCAGATCTTTTTTTCTTTTTATTTACCAGCATAGTTTCTGCTAACCCCGGTTATGGTTTTATTTTTTCTCCAGTGTTTCCAGTGTATCGATAAGATCAATGGATGATTCTTCCATCTTAATAATCAATTTATCGATCATGAAGGTAAACAGATTCTGGAAAAACTGAATAATCATAGCCACAACCAGACCAAACAATGTGGTCAACAGTGCCTGTGAGATACCAACAGCAACCAGAGCAGGCTGAATGTCATTTGCTGCTGCAATAGATTCAAAAGCAGATACCATACCAGATACCGTACCAGTAAACCCAAGCATTGGTGCCAGACTAACAGCAGTAGACAACCAGATCATATTATTCTCTAAAAAGGACATCTCGATAGAGCCAGCATTCTCAATCGCTTTTTCAACCGCAGCGGCACCGCGATCGGCACGAGAGAGACCTGCTACATAAATCTGTGCAACTGAACCTGGAGTAGTACGGCATACTTCTAATGCGGCATCCACACCTTGTTCTTTTAATGTAACATCAACTTTTGCCAGGAAAGTTTTCGTCTGTATTGTCGCTCTTACTAAACTGAAAAAACGCTCAACAACGAAGACTAATCCACCCATGAAAACGAAAAGAATGGGCCACATAAATGTCCCACCTTTAAAAAACCATGCTACCATCTGGCTATTCCTCCTAATCCAATGTATATTTTAACTTGATTTGCCCAAGCGCACAATCATAGTTTCATACGCCACTAAAGTCAATCAAATTCCAGCTTCGACCACGAGTTTCTAACACAACCCAGGTCATTATTTATAAATAGTCTGCAGCTTCTGCGATTTCACGAGCTTTATCGAAGTATTGAAGCGCTTCCTGGACCTGATTATCCATTCCGGTCCTGATCTGATACTGCTCGTTTCTGCCCCATAACCTGCCGGCCAATTCACTCTTGATAAAATATTGCAGTGTTTCTTCATCCTCACGGATGTTCTCTTCATTTAGATCCAATTCCTCAATAGCGAAAATCTTAGTGTAAACTTCGTTCATGAGGTCCTGATCTACAACAAAATTATTTCTGAACTCGTCCCAGTCATCTGCCAATTCAGGATGGTCAGCAGCATACTCTGAGGCAATCTTGAAAAAGAAGCGCACATCATGCCGTCTAACTTTAGACAAATCACGGGACATTACATCTGGATCCTTTAAAAATATATCCGGTGTGAT
>JAUVDF010000043.1 GCA_030595455.1 Fidelibacterota bacterium
ACCTTGATCGATTTTATGCTTCGCCCTGAACGGATAAATTGCCCTCTTTCATTGAGAGGGTAGGCTTTACGGCGGTAAAAGTGATTTACGTAGAAATAGGTATTTTCGCGGCGATTGTAATCGTCAATGGTGACATCAGAAGCTTCCGAGCTACCATTAAGTGATAGCTTCTCTTTACGGCCACGTTCTAGAGAGGCAATGGCAGTAATATCAATAGGACCAACTTTGGCGAGTGCTTTTAATCCAAATAATCCATTATTTTGCCCGGAGAACATGGCTAGCTTGGTACCAGGAAGACTAAGTGAGATATTTCCAGCCTCTATACGCTGGATAATTTCATCTTCATTTCCATTGTAATAGATTTCCATATTATTTTCAAAATCAAAGTCGCGTTCGCTGTCTTGATCGACCTGGATACTGATACGGTCGCCAATTTTTCCTTCGATCTTGAAGGCTTGTTTCTGTTCAATTTGAAAAGTATTTGACTGATTCTGGTTACTGACATTTGTCGTTTTTGTTCGATCTTCACTGCGCAGTTTTCCGGTTATATTGACGTTTCCCCGGACCCGTAGTGAAACCCGTTGTCCCGCAATATCAGCACCGATCAGTTCGATAGATTCAGAACTGCTTTTGGCGTCAGCATGAAGTTGACTAGCGACCGCTTTTTTAAAGAGGCTGGTATTCTGTTGATCCTGTCGCATGCTGACATAGTCATCGATGCTAACGACTCTTGGTATTCCGAAGGGCTTGCCATTCATCATTTGCGTGAGTGTGAAATAGGTACCAGTACTATCCATCTGGATAATAGTTTCCCTGGAAAGGAGCACCATGTCACTAAGGGGAGAACGTGTAAAGAGTGCTGTATCGCTAAAGAAAAACCCCTGTTTGGCTGTAGCGAATAGAGGAGTGCTCTCTGGTACATAGAGCAGGGCACTCATGGGGAAACTGATTCCCTCAGAGGGTGCCTCCTCAGTCTGGCCATATACAGGTGGCCAGAGTATAAATAGGGATAATATGGTTGCTACAATCGCTCTCACGTTGGTAATTTCTATTCCAATTTAGTATCCATTGAGGATGGGGAAAAGATTAGCCTAGATTCTTATCGCAGCTCCGCTATAAAGGACTGGTGGGTTTGACTTAATATCCCAAATAGTTTCTCAAAAGCCCGTTTCCGGTGACTTAATTGATTCTTCTCTGATAAATTCATTTGGGCATAGGTCTTTTGTTTTTCAGGGATGTAGAAAATCGGGTCATAACCAAAACCGGATTCTCCCTGTCGACTCGTGGTAATGATTCCCTCAACTTCGCCTAAAGCTGAGGTTGTATTGCGACCATCGTAGAAGATAGCAACTGTCTGGAATTTTGCCTGACGTTTACCTTCGGGAACATTTATCATCTCATCCAACATTTTTTGGACATTTTCGTCATAGCTAACATTTTCACCAGCATAACGGGCGGCATAAACACCAGGAGCACCATTTAGTGCGTCAACTGCAATACCAGTATCGTCAGCAATCACAGGCAGGCCACAATGTTTATAGGCTGCTTTGGCTTTAATTAGTGCGTTGGCAGCCAGTGAATCACCATCTTCGACTATTTCGCCGATTTCCGGATAATCCAGGAGGGAAGTCACTTCTAAGATATACGGATCCAAGAGACTGGTTATCTCTTCAACCTTGTGCTTATTTTGGGTAGCCAACAGTATTTTCATGTTCTCAATTTACCATCTCGCTGGTGAATTGTTCCCCTCGCTTATACGCTATTATCAAATTACTCATTCCCAAAATCATGGGAATGTAATTAAGCCGGCCAAAAGTAGACCCACAGTATAGCCCAGTCAATGCTTAAGAGCGGAAATATAGCCCCTGTAAAAAGAGCAAGGCAAGGGATCAAAACCTTGCCTTGCTCTCATTTATTATTGAATCAAGCAGCCCAATTATGGGTCTATAACTACTTCATCAACACCATCTTCTTGGTGAGGGTTATATCGGCTGCTTGCAGACGATATATGTAGGTACCGCTGCTTAATTCCATACCGTTCTGATCTAAACCATCCCAGTTAACACTGAGGTAGCCTCCCGGTGTGTATCCATTAGCCAGTGTGCGAACATGCTGCCCGAGAATATTATAGATTTCCAGGGAAACCTCAGAGGCTAGTGGTAGAGCAAACTCTATCAGGGTTGTTGGATTAAATGGATTCGGATAGTTCTGATTTAAACTATACTCATCTGGAAGCTGCTCTTTCCCACCAAGCGAAGTGGTGAATGTTCTGACAACCCTTGAAGCATCACTTATATTGCCGTTGGCATCAACCGCCTTAAGCATATAATGATAGACCATGCCAGCATTACTTATTTCATCATGATAGTTGGTTTCAACCAGCTGAGCAATAGGTGTTAAGCCTGCAAAGTCACCATCTGTTGAGCGGTAGAGCTCGAAATACTGAAAATCATCATCAGCACTCACATTCCACTGCAGATCGCTATAAGTAGTGGTTATTGCAGTAAGTGTAAAGCTGCTTGGTACTCCAGGATGAATATTATCTTTTGAATAGCCAAAATTAATACCGCCATCGATAAAATCCCAGTCATCATAGTGCCCGGTAATCATAAACTCAGATTCGTACTCCATTGGTGAAGTGTACTTATTAGAGTCGATCAGGGTCGGGGCTACCAGACTATAGAACTGCATGCCTCTACTTGGAACATAGGCGATAAAGTCATAGAATGGTCCCATGGGAGTCTGAGTCAGACGCCAGATACTGAATGCCTGATAGTCATCTACTGCATTCATTCCTTCCGGTCCAAATTCCATCCGGACCCAGCGTCCTTGATCATTTGGCTGATCATAAACAGTATGAATGATCGGACCTTCGAAGGCTCTTTTCAGCATTGGAACATCAAGGATTACTTCAGTAAAATTTACTCCAATGGCTGCGAAAACAGTTGGCTCGTAGCCTGGGGCGTTAACATGCACATCATAGCCGCCATTTTTCACTGGAATAGAAAAATCACCATTTTCATCTGTCATTCCGCCATAATCAGGAAAATAATCAGGATCGTTTGGGTCAGGAGTTCTACTGACAATATAGATTCCTGCATTCTCAATAGACATCATGTTGTTTTGATCATAAACATGTCCTGATATAAAACCATCGGCTGTATTGAGGGTAACATCATAGACAAGCGTATCATTCGATACCCATAGACCACTATCCCAATATGGGAGATGTTCTGAGTGTTCGACGTAAATATCATAAATTCCGTTAGGGAGATCAAACCAGTAGGTTCCTGCTGAATCTGTCCATGTGTGAAACCCAATACCGGTGGTGGGATTCCAGACATTCACCATGGCGTCAACTACTGTGTCAAAACCATCAAAAACTACTCCGGTGATAGCACCATTGATGATCAGCTCCTGAAGTCTAACCTCATGATATTCATAATTATCATTAATATTGACATCACTGAAGTACTCCAGGTACCCTGGAGCTTTAACGTGATATCCATAATAACCATTTGGCAGTTCAAAATGGAAGTAACCGGCACTGTCTGTGACTGCATGGTTACCCCAGAATTCATTACCGATGTTGATATCTGCTCCGGCAATCGGATTGTTAGTGATGTCATCTAATACTCGACCATCAAAGATGCCCTGATAATTTACAGGTTCGAGATAGATATCATAAGGTATCACCCCACCGCTGATTTCGATCGTATCTGGTTCTGGTCCATACCAGTCCATACCACCGGCCATGATTTCGTACATACCATCAACTAACCATAGTTGGTATGTTCCATCATGTTCATTTGGACGGGTCCAGAAATACATTCCGTTGTCGAGATTCATGGCTTGTAAACCAATATCCCAACCATCAATAATGGGTTGATTATCCTGAGCATTAAAAAATGTTCCGGAAATTCCGCCGGTCACAGTTTGCAGAAGAATATCTTCACCTGTGGTACCAGGCAAGACACCCCAATTTTCCGAGACTTGTATGATTGGGTTCATTATGCCGGGGTCCTCATCAAGGTGAACGCGAAGTTCATAACCACCAGGACCGCTGGTCGAATCACTAGATGTAACAGTGACAGGATCAAAGACGGGAATATCGTAATTTCCGCTCATATCTGTCCAAACTATATTCCAGCCAATCTCCCAGCTCCAAGCCTGTACCATAGCTTCAGGGTAAGGAAGACCATCTAATAATACTGTACCGCTAATTGAACTGTTGGGAACCAGTAAAACAAAATCAGCTGTGTTCACTCCCGTTTCAGTTACCTCCAAAGACTGACCTTCTGGAATCATGAAATCCGGAATCAGATCTTTACCATCAACTTCAACCCAGAACCAACCAGGGTCTACGCCAATTTCATAATATCCAGAGGAGTCTGTAAAGCCGTAGAATTCATTTCCACCGCCACCGCCTTCACCATCAGGTCCATCAGCATAATCGTAGGAAGCTCTCACTTCTACATCATACAATGGATTACCCATGTCATCTGTGATGGTCCCCCAAATGCGGGCCAGGGGCTCTCGATAATAGAAATCAAAAATTTCCAAACCCACGAGTGGGAATTCAACTTGCTGAGGATCGGCAGGAATTAATCCACCGGTCGTCATGAGGTGATCCCAGGTACCGATCACAACATATCCAGTATCTGGAAAGAAGAGCGTATAGTTTCCGGCTGTGTCTGTTATAGCAATGATTGTCGGACCTTGATCTTCTTCCATGGGCATGGGACCCATGTCATACCAGGCATAATCACCCCATACGATGACGCCTTCAAGAGGATCGTTTGTGTTAATATCACGCACGGTGCCAGTGACATAATATGGTGAGGGATCGGTATAATAGGTAACTGCAGCATCAGCTTCACCATCAGCTGTGTAGACTGTGTATAGAAAATCATCAACAACATAATTCAGGCCATCCGCCATTTCTTGATCATAGAGAAACTCAAAAGTTCCTACGGTTGGGTCTAGATCATGCTGGTCATTATCCGTGAAATCATACTCTTCAATGGGAATATCCACTGAGTCGGTTATACCATTGTGATTTCTATCCCAATAGATAACCAATACACCTTCAAGGGCTGAAGGCAGATTAATTGAGAAATAGGGCTCTGATCCAATTAGCAGTGTATCAGCATTTTTGCCATTCACGAAAATACCTGGACCTGCTACTACAGCTTTTGCAAGGGTTCCCGTACTGGCCGTATGCTTCATCTCATAACTTGGTGTGATATTGTGAAAACCGGGTGCCCTACTCGATTTAATTTCTGGTAGCTGGTGCTTCTCATTTTTCTGCAAAGCCTGTCTAAAAGCAAGACCAGTAGTTTCCACGTCACCCCTGGTAACTTCAGTACTGTTGGCTTTCACGTTGGCAATCATAGTCTGCCTGTTTTGCGACAAGCGGAACTGTTTAAGCTTTTCAATAGATTCGCTACTTTCAGTAGCAGCCAATAACCCAATTGGGTTTACCAGTATTAATAGGATCATTAGTGCTGGCAAAAGCACATTTCTTACTTGTGAATAATTCATCTCTTTGCTCTCCATCCTTTTTTCGTTGCTTGACATATAAAACTAAAGCCTATTAGCTCCAGGGGCTGTGATGTGGCACACAAATGATCATCCGTATTAGACCTTAAATCTAGTATAGGTCAAATATAATGTTGAATATGGCCAAAACACTATGGAAGTCCTCTTCGCTATTCCAGGAGAAAAGGATGTTACAATTCTAACAACATTAGCATCACCAAAGCCCGCCGACTATATTGCGCAGTTTAAATGGTCTATGACAGTGGCCAAGGTTAAAAATGGGAAACTAAAACAGGAATAGATAGCCCCATGATGAAGGAAGTATCCAGTAAAGTTAATTTTATCGATCTAGAGCATGATATACTCGAATTTTGGGAAAAAGAGGATATCTTTAATAAACTTAGGGCACAGAATGCTGGTGGTAGCCACTGGTCCTTTCTGGATGGACCAATTACCGCTAATAACCCCATGGGCGTTCACCATGCCTGGGGTAGGACCTACAAGGATCTTTTTCAGCGATACCATGCCATGCAGGGCAAAGAACTAAGGTATCAGAATGGCTTTGACTGTCAGGGTTTGTGGGTCGAAGTTGAAGTTGAAAAAGAACTGGGCTTTAAATCAAAAACTGATATTGAAGAATATGGCATCGAAGAATTTGTCAATAAGTGTAAAGAACGCGTTCGCAAGTTTTCGGCAATTCAGACTGAGCAGTCGAAGCGCATGGGCTACTGGATGGACTGGGATAACTCCTATTTCACCATGTCAGATGAAAATAATTACACGATTTGGGGCTTCCTGAAGAAATGTTTTGATCGTGACCTGATCTACAAAGGTTATGATGTCATGCCCTGGTGTACCCGTTGCGGTGCTGCTTTATCTGAGCACGAGATTGCTACAGAAGGTTACAAAGACCTCACCCATACATCCATTTACTTAAAATTCCCACTGAAGGATCGTAAAAACGAGTCACTACTGGTTTGGACGACAACCGCCTGGACCTTGTCATCCAATATAATGGCTGCAGTGCATCCAGATTTGGACTATGTAAAAGTCAAACAGGGTGATAATATCTATTATCTGGTTCAGGGTCGACTTTCCATTCTTCAAGGCGAGTATGAAATCCTTGAAACACTTAAAGGGAAGGACATGCATGGCTGGGAATATCATGGGCCTTTTGATGAATTACCTATCCAGCAAGACATTCACCATTCGGTAATCTTTTGGGATGAAATCTCAGAAAATGACGGAACCGGTATTGTTCACATTGCACCTGGTTGTGGAAAAGAAGATAATGCCCTGGCGAAAGAGCTGGGATTTCAGGTCATTAAGCCCATTGATGAGTTCGGGAACTACCTGGATGGTTTTGGTGACTGGTCGGGTAAAAATGTTATGGATATTAGCGATGAAGTCATCGCAGATCTTTCTACCAAGGGACTACGCTACAAGCGTGAGCCCATTACTCACCGTTATCCTACCTGCTGGCGACATGGCACTGAGTTAGTTTTTCGACCAGTAGATGAATGGTTTATCGCCATGGATAAATTACGTCCTGAGATAGCCGAAGTCACTAAGCAGGTGAATTGGATTCCATCTTATGGCAAAGAACGTGAGTTGGATTGGCTGAAAAACATGCATGACTGGATGATCTCCAAGAAACGCTATTGGGGCCTGGCACTACCGATCTGGACTTTTGAAGATGGCTCATTCTATGT
>JAUVDF010000134.1 GCA_030595455.1 Fidelibacterota bacterium
CGCGGAACAATATGAAAATGGATATGTTCAGCAATCCCGGCGCCAGCAATCTCGCCTTCATTCAAACCCAGATTGAAACCTTCAGCTCGAAATTCTTGCCTTAAAACCTTGATACATTCCTGACTTAGCTGCATGACCTCAGTTAGCGTTTCAACTGGCAGATCCTCCATGCGATGATTGTGCTCATAAGGTGCAATCATCAAATGCCCATTATTGTAGGGGTATAGATTCATAAGCACACAACAGTTCTTACCGCGATAAAGCAGTAAATTGTCACGGTCATCGCTGTCACCTGGTTTGTCGCAGAAAATACAACCGTCCTGCTTGATCGAACGGATATACTCCATGCGCCAGGGCGCCCATAGTTTTTTTATGTTATCAGATTCAGACATATGAAGTTAGGTATTTTTAATGAAAAAGCCGGACACTCTGCTCGAGATGACGAGCGGAGTGTCCGGCTTAAACTTTTCTATTCCTCTTCTTTAGCAGCTTCCAATGCGGCAATCAATCTGCCTTCTTCTTCCTTGGGGACCTCGGAATAATTGGAGAACTTTTGTTTATGAGAGGCCTTACCCTGAGTCAACGATCGTAGGGTTGAGGCGTATTTAAATAGATTAGCCTGGGGAACCTTAGCCTTCAATACCTGGTAGTGACCATCAGCGTCCATACCCAGGATGCGACCACGTTTGGAAGTCAAGTCACCCATGACGTCTCCCATGTAATCCTCTGGGACCCTGACTTCAATTTCAAAAATTGGCTCAAGTAAGCATGGCTTTGAATCTTTACAGGCATCTCTAAAGGCGCCCTTTCCAGCAATCTGAAAGGCAATATCCTTGGAGTCTACTGGATGCATTTTTCCATCATAAAAAGTCGCCTTGACATCCACAATTGGGAAACCGGCTACAAAGCCTTCTTCAGATGCTGATATAATCCCCTTCTCAACAGATGGGACAAAAACACGATCCACATTCTGACCGACCAGGGTCTCTTCAAAAACGATTCCAGAACCACGTTTCAGCGGTTCAACCCGTAGCATAACTTCAGCAAACTGTCCAGCACCACCAGATTGTTTCTTATGACGATAGCGAGCCTCGCCTTTGCCTTTGATCGTTTCACGATAGGCAATTTTTGGCTCAACCAACTCAACCTGAACCTTAAAGCGCTCTAGTAATTTTGCGAAGGCTACATTGATCTGTAACTCTCCCTGACCTGACAAAACAGTCTGATGTAACTCAGAGTCCACTTCATACAACAGGGTTGGGTCTTCCTCATGCAACAGAGATAAACCGGAACTAATCTTATCCTCTTCCCCTTTAGCTTTTGCAACAACAGCATACTGAATGTTTGGTGTGGGAAACTGAGTCGCTTTGAGAGTAACTGGATTTTTAGGATGTGATAGTGTATCTCCAGTGTGTGAGATTTTTAATTTTACAGTAGCACCAATATCACCAGCATTAATAGCATGGACTTCATCTCGATCATGTCCATTTATAGAGTAAACGTGTCCCAGTCGCTCAGTGCCACTACGAACTGGATTAGCCATGTCCATACCAGATGTAATCTGTCCCGCATAGACACGGAAAAAACTTAATTCTCCAACATGAGCTTCACTGGTTGTCTTGAAAATTAGAGCTGCGGTTTCATTCACGTTATCAGCATGAAGTTCAGTTCCGTCTTCAGCAATTGCTGCTGGCATATCTGCCGGTGATGGAAAATACTTTTCAATAAGTTCTAATAAACGTGAAACCCCAACATTGGGTACCGCGGCAGTACAGAACACAGGAAAAATCTGCTTATGGATAATGGCTTCACGTAAACCGTGTCTGAGATCATCCTCAGATAGTTCACCCTGGTCAAAATATTTCTCCATGAGATCTTCATCTGATTCTGCCACCTGTTCAACAAGTTCAGTGTACATGGTTTCAACTTCATCAGCAACTTCTGCAGGGAGATCTTCCATGGTATATTTGCCACTACCATCCTTGAAAACCAGGGTTTTTTTACGAATAATATCTACGATCTTATTGAATCCAATACCTTCATTAACTGGAAGTTGAAGCGCAGTAACATGGTTACCATAGGCTTCTTTAAGACGATTGAAGGCTTTATGGAAATCTGAATGTTCTTTGTCCAGACCCGTTACTACAAAAGTTCTGGGGATGTGATATTCCTGACAGAAATGCCACATGTTTTCAGTACCCATCTCAGGTCCGTGAGTCCCATCAACGACAATCAGACCAGTATCAGAAACCCGTACTGCACTTAAAGCGTCCCCGACAAAATCAGTAAATCCAGGTGTATCTAAAATATTTAATTTTGTTTCTTGCCATTCAATTGCCAGTAGGGATGTACCTACAGAACATTGACGCTCAATTTCTTCCGGACGATAATCAGACTTGGTATTTCCTTCAGCAATGGTTCCAATACGGGTCGTTAAACCTGCTGAGTGCAACATAGCTTCACTCAAGGCCGTCTTCCCTGATGAAGCGTGGCCGACAATGGCAACGTTTCTGATATCCTTTGTCAAATAATCTTTCATTCTCAACTCCTCGATAAATTAAGTATACAGATAAAGTGAATTCATAGCCAGCAAACCGGTATGAAATGGGTTTTTAGTATGGGTCAGGAGAAACATTTATTTAATATAATTCTATGCAATTTACGTGCCTCCAAAAATCTCTATAATTCAAGCATACGCAAGACATTTTTGATTCTCTACCTCATAATCAGCAGAAAAGATCTCAGATTGCTATGCAGATGTAGCCTCAGATTCTGAGTCTGCGATTCCAATATAACGTCCTAGAATAAAAGTGAGGTCATCCAGGAATGCTTCTTTTCCATTGAATTTTTCAAGTTTTTTGAGAAATGAGCCGGCAACATCATCAATATCCTGGTCTTGTATGCTCTGGACAGCCTTAATGAGACCGCTTTCATCAAACAACTGACCCGACTTGCCAACAATCTCTGTAATCCCATCAGTATATAAGAGAATAAGATCACCAGTTTGTAGACGAATCTCTCCCATCTCATAGGTAAACTCCGAGTCAAAGCCTAATAGAGGTCCACCAACTTCCATCCGCTCCAGACTGCCATCCTTATGAAAAATTATGGGTGAGGGATGGCCGGCATTGACGTAGCGAATCACACCTGTGTCAACATCCATCTTGCTCAGAAAAAAAGTTACTTGTTCATCCAGCTGAGTATCATCAGTTAAATATTTATTCAGATTACTCATGAGCGTTGGGAGGGGATATCCCTTTTGCGTCTCATTAAGATAGGCAGCATAGAAATTTGACATAATTAGAGCACCAGAAATACCTTTCCCTACCACGTCTCCAATAGCTATTGAAAAGACATCTTCATCACGGCTGGTGACATCATAAAAATCACCACTGATTTGTTTACAGGGAAGATACTTGATCGCAAATTCCACCTCATCATGCTCTGGCAGTTTGTCAGGCAATAGTGATCGTTGAATAAGCTCTGCTTTCGCCATATCTTCACTTAGATCGCTCTGGATATTGACCTGTCTATCAATATGATAACGCTCCATCAAGACCCCAGCCTGAGTCGCAATAGTCTGCAGAAAGTCCAGGTCATCGTCGCTAAAAGCAGCGACCTTATTAGACTCTAGATTCATGGCGCCATATATTTGGGTGCCACCGGCAATCGGTACACATAGTTCAGAACGAGAGTCTGCCCTGCCAGAGATATAATCTTTCTCACGCCTCACATCGGGGATGTAAATCGCTTGTTGAGTTGCAATACAGCGCCCCACAATGCCTCTACCAATTTTTAGCTTTAACGGATTTAACCGTCTGGCATTATAGCCTCTTTGCAGAAATTTCTCAATATTCGATCCTTCTGATGAAACGAGAAAAACACCACAAGCATCAAAAGGCAGGATATTGTTTACCTGATCCAATAATAAATTGAATATTCTGGTGGTATTACGGGTCGTTGCCATTTTTGTAGCAATTAAACTTAAGGCCTCCTGCTTACGGGCTTCCATGTGGATACGATGGTAAAGCTTTCGTTTTTCCAGGAGTACGGCCATCTCATCTACCACATAGTTATACAGCGTCCCTGAACGACGTGCTTGCATATCCATGGGCATTTTGTCCATAAGAATGAATCCGGCAAGTTTATTGTTAGCCTTTAAAGGAATTGCCCACTGAAAAAGCTTAAAACTACGATAGTCCATGACA
>JAUVDF010000099.1 GCA_030595455.1 Fidelibacterota bacterium
AGCCTCGGTTATAATTACCTTTTCCATGGTATCACCCTGCTGAAGACTGTTTAGCACAGCAACATCGGAAGTGAGTTCACCGAAGACAGTATGGCGTCCATCCAGGTGGGGTTGAGAAGCATGGGTAATAAAGAACTGACTACCGTTTGTTCCAGGACCCGCGTTGGCCATGGAGATCACATTATCAACATGACGCAGGGGATTGTTGGTAAATTCGTCTTCGAATTTATAACCTGGTCCACCCATTCCTGAACCAGTAGGGTCTCCGCCCTGGACCATGAAGTTGGCAATCACCCGGTGGAAAGCGATATCATCATAGTAGCCTTCGCGAGCAAGAAATACGAAGTTGTTGACTGTTTTTGGGGCATGTTTAGCATAAAGCTTTAAAGTCATGCTGCCTTTATTGGTTACGATTTCGGCAGTATATGATTTTTCAGTATCAATCTGAAGTTCTGGTGGGGTATCCCATTGTTGTGACATATGTTAAGTTTCCTTTGTGGTCATTTTATATTTCATCCGAGAATAAAATATTCTGGATAGATGCGAACCCAATAGAATAATATGTATATAGATGAAGAGGTAGATCTGAGACCTACCTCTACATGTGAAGGTTTTAAGCGCTACTTTGTTTTTTTAGAATCAATGATTCCCATTAATGCCGGTAAAATAATAACTGTGGTAAAGAAACAGGCTCCCACACCAAAAATAAGCGCATAGGATAAACTGGCATAGCCACGGAATGGTGAAAACATCATAGACCCAAAGGCTAACATGGTTGTCAGCGAAGTCAGTAGAATCGCCTTACCTGTACTGGAAAAAACGATGTAGGCTGAGCGCTTGCCTTCTAGCCGCCAACGATGGACAGCATGCACCCCGTCATCGATTCCTATTCCCAGGATCAAGGGCAGTGCCATTACGTTCATCATGTCCAACTGAAGTCCAAAGAGCTGCATAAGTCCGATCATCCAGATGGCACCAGCAGCCAGAGGAAGCAGTGCAGCCAAGGCATATCCAAAGCTCCTGAAATCAATAAGTAGAATGAGATAGACAAGTACTAGCGTTAATACGGCGGCATTCTTACCATCACGAGCAATGATCTCAAAAAGAGCTCGCATAATTGGCGGCATACCCGTGGTACGATCACTGATCGTTTCCAGCTCATCTGCAAACTGATTTAAAAATATCTGATCCTGCCATATGTTGCCTGATGGCAGCACGGTAGTCAGAAAAAGTGATCTGTCCTTACTGGCATAACGATCTACAATTGACTCTGGAAGCACATCCAGAGTAAGCGGATCCGTATTGGTCATTTTGAGGACGCTGGCTGTAAAATATTCTGTATAGCTATCCTGAAATATATTTAGACGCACGCTTAGTATGTTTTCACTCTGGTTTAGCAATTGATGAAGTCTGGTGAAAATCGTATTGTCTGGTATTCCTTCAATATCACCAACAATCTCTGTGCAGCGCTGAAGAACCTTATCCTGTCCCCCTAGAAATGACATGGATTGAAATTCCATAATATTCATCTCCAGACGTTCGATCTCTTGACGGACTATTGCCATATCCTTTGTCTTGAGTGGCGAGACTTGAGCTTGCGCCACGAGGTTACGAACCTCTAAGATATGCGGAATCCTTTCGGCCTGTTCTCTTGGTGATGGTAAAAATGTAGAAATGTCGTCTACCGTCGCCACTGATGGGAGGTCCTTGGCTTTTTCTTTTAAGGCTCTTGACTCTTCAACGCTTTCCGAGACCAGATAGGCAAAATCCATACTGAGATCAAACTTATCCTGAACCGTGTCCTGCAGCATAATACTGGGTAGTCCTTCAGCTTCAAGATCCATCATATTGTGATTGAAGGTGATCTGCCTGGCAGAGAAAGCCAGTAAGATTGTAATCACAAGAACACCTGCCAGGGCACCCCGGGGATTGTCCTGTATGAAGCTACCTGCTTTTCCAAGGGCTTTGAAGGTGATGTCCCTCGGCGGTATTGCTGATATTCCTTTTTTTGCTCTTTTTCGTTCCTTTTGACGCTCTCTCACAACCAGAAAGGTTGGCAGGGCTACAAAGGTGGAAACCATGACAGCCAGGAGACCAATCGCGGTCACCAATCCTAGCTCGCTCATGGCCCGGGAGTCACCAATCATTAATGCCAAAAAGGCGACAGCTGTGGTTATGGCACCTGTTGCCACACCTTTTCCACTTTTTTCCAGTCCCTTTGACATTGACTTCTCCAGGGAAAGTCCCTGTGCTCGCATTTCTGAAAAAGTTGAGATGACATGAATGGAAAAATCGATACCCAGTCCGATGAGAATGATCATAAACATAGCGGTCATGATATTTAAGACTGGAACCACAACAGCCACCATGCCAGCTGCCCAGATCAAACCAATCATCAGATTGACCAGCGCCAACAGAGGTGCGTCCCACATTTTAAATGCAAAGAAAAGCAGGGCTCCAATAGCAAAGAGAGAAAGCAGCATGGATATCTCAAGCCCCTGGGTGCTGTAGTACATTTCATCACGACCTACAGCAATGGCGCCAGAGAGGCCGGCCTGGACATTTGGGTGTTTTGTCAGGACGTCATTTAGAACAGCCTGAACCGCATCAGTTCCATCCACTATCATAAAAGCGTCCATCATGCTGAATGTGGGAATCAGGTTCATAATGAGAGCCTGTCGGTCATAGGAGAGGAAATATGGTTCACCTAGCAGTAGTTTGTCCACTGCAGCTTCAACAGCTAGGGCTTCAATTACACCTGTTTGAAGGGTTTGCTCCATTTCACCCAACCAACTGTTAATACCATTTAAAAAGACCAGCGCTCCGTCTTCTTCTTCTCTTGAGGAAATTGATTCTTCCGGCTGTATAAACTCTTTTTCAAAACTGTTATTTATGTTGGTTAGCAGACCTGATAAGCCCGGGTCCTGGAAAACGTCCTTCAGGTTTTTTAAGGCATCTTCTTTCATGAGCATAAAGCCGTGTTCTTGCATGAAATCAAGGTCTGCTTTGTAGTCTACTCTACGAACATAGACATGGGAAGGGACATCCTTTTCTGGAATTGTAAGCGGCATGATCACCCGCGGCGCCAGAGCATTGGCAAAGGCTTTAATGTCCTCCTCGGCTCCTTGCACCACAACCACAATACTAGAGGCAGATTGAAACTCTTCCAGAATGCGATCAAACTCAATAGTACGCGGATCGCCCTTGGGGAGCATATCGGACCACTTGGGGGTCATGGACATTCTGCCCGATAATACGATCGTGATAATGGTAAGAAGGGCAATAATGATGAGCATCATTTTGCTTTTATTTACTGCCAGGTCAGCCAGTTTTTTTATCAGTTGTTCTCTCATGATCAAATCCTCCCCAGAGTTTCTATTCCCTCTAAAAATTACTTAACACACGTAATCTGAGACCCCAATCCTGGAGTCCAAATTCCGTATCATCTGCCCCCCAGGAATAGCTAGCCTGAATAGAAATGTTTGTATCTTCAAAAATATTCCAATCAACTTGAGGACCCAATGTCCCGCTTTGGTCATTCAGGTTTGCAAAGATAATTGCACTGAGTGACACATAATCGAATGTGGGATGCATAGCATACATAAAGACATAATCTTGCATGAGACTGTGGGTTGTACCTTCAAGAGCATTAAAGTAGTCAATTATGGATAGATCACTCTTCTTCGCTACACCATATCCATTATGTAAATATTCAGTTAGTATATACAACGAATTATCGAAGGTATGATCAAGACCAAATATTATTTCTTCAAACGGGGTGTTTAAATCAATTATGGGATATTCGCAAACAGGACAATATCCATATAGTGAATTATCAATTTGATTATACCCGTATTCTGTCCAAATCCCCCACTCAAATAATTCACCTACAATGCTTACTCCAGTGAGGATTCGATCAATGTTAATGCCAAAAGTATAATCCCCGAAACTAATTGGAATAACCTGCCAACGGTAATCAGCCCTGGAAATTGAGAAATCAAAATGCCCCAAACCAGTCTTTAGAAATATCTGTTTTGTCGAATTTTTAAAATCACTTTCTGGCTGAACAATTCCTGTGAATGTTGTACGGTTAGCCAGGGGAATGTCCACTCGAAGAGCTTCTACCCCGGCCTGTTCATAACTTGGATCCATTAGTGATTTACTGTTGAATATATCGGTCGGGTTCCAGGCATAGCCCACACCTGTTGAAATTTGTTGTCGCCCAAGCGTTAGATCTAACCACGGGAAGCTTAGCCTCATATACACGTTGTCCAAAAGAATTGTATCTGGTAACTCAACATTCATCACAGCACCAGAGTTGGCGTAGCCAGGAATAAAATCATAGATATTCCAAGTTGTTTTTCCCCAGTATTTTTGAACATTTATATTGGCGCCAATTAGGACATTGTCGTTGGGCCTGGCTTCAATATCCAGCCTGAATTTATGGTAGCCAAAACTGTAATTGCTGCCCGCCACTTGCATAACATCCGCTTCTGATTCAAAGTAACCAAAAAATTCCGGCTGTGCCCAAAGCACCAGTGGCAGTAGAATGATCACCCCCAGGGTTTTCATTTTTTCAAATTCCTTTCGCTGAAGAAACCCTTAGGTGGCTGCCATTGATAGGTCACTTCAAGCGTCTCCATGCTGGTACTTGATTTATCTTTATTATCAATCATAATCATCTTCATGGCCGTGGGATAACCCTCAATATCACGAATATCGCTAAGGATCAGGGATTTCGTATTAAAGTCTGACTCATTGTAGTATTCAAGGTAGACAGGGGCATAGTCCGCCTTGCGAGCCCACATGATTATCTTAGGGTAGGGTGGATCCTGGTCAGGAATTCCCACCAGTTCAATTTTCCAGCAAACTTCATCATTCTTTGTTTCATCACCCAAATATTTTAGCGTGAACTTGGTCAAAAACACATCACCGCCACCCATGTCTTCATAGGTAAAATCTGAGCCCTGAACTTTTTGCTTCTTGGCATGTGAGGCTAGTTTTCTGACCCGTTTTGTGCGTGGAAAGTACGTCCAGATATCATCGGCATTGTTGAGGGTCAG
>JAUVDF010000015.1 GCA_030595455.1 Fidelibacterota bacterium
ACAATCTGGGTCCGAATCTCAGAGATAGCTTTTTCCCGTTCAGCACCAATCTGTACTTCAGCTTGCTTAAGAATACCGGCAGATTTGTCCTGAGCCTCATTTAGAATCTCAGTCTTCATCCGTTCAGCAGTTTCTTTTCCAGCCGCAACAATTTCTTGTGCTTCATGGCGGGCTTTAGCAACCATTGCCTCATATTCCGTAGCAACTTTATCAGCTTCTTTACGGGCAGCTTCTGCTCCTTCCAGAGATTCACGAATAAAATTCTCGCGTTCTTCCAGAGCTCTGATCATGGGCCGCCAGGCTTTAGTAGCCAGAATCACCAATACGATAATAAAGGTGATCCAGGTCCAGATCATTAAGCCGGTGTCAAATTTCAGTAGGTTTTCCATAGTTCCTCCGATGGAGTGTTAGCAGACCTACTATTATTTTAGGGCGATTAAGAGCGCTACAACCTCACCAATAATGGCAACACCTTCTAAGAGGAAAAGCGGTAAGTTGACAGCACCAGTAATACTAGCGGCAGCCTCAGGCTGACGAGCAATACCAGCTGCTGCAGCAGCGGCTAATTTTCCAATACCGAGTCCGGCACCAATAACGATCATACCTGCACCAATAGCGGCTCCCAGATAAGCAAATTGCATTTCCATTTTAAAACTCCTTTTTAAGCTTGTGATATTCTATCGTCTGGCAAACAGCTTCAGCTACATGTCTAGATCCCTTGAACTGAGCAGGAGAAATCTGATTGTTAGCGATAGATTGATTATATGTTTTTGTAAAATTGTTCAAAATATTTAATGATGTGGGTGGATAGACTGACCAATAAAAACTGATGACAATAGGGTAAATACGTAGGCTTGTACAATGCTCACAATGATCTCCAAAAAGGTAATACCCACATTTAAGGCCACTGAAGCCACTCCCACATAGGCATTGTGCAGTAAAAAGATGGGTGCAAAGATCGCCAACATAGCAATGTGTCCCGCCGTCATATTGGCTGCCAGTCTCATGGTCAGCGCAAATGGTCTAACGAACATACTCAAAATCTCAATCGGAATGAGGATCACATACACAGCTTTGGGTAAACCGCTAGGAACAAGATTTTTCCAGTGTTTGAAAAACCCATGCTCTAAAATACCCGCCATCATGATTGCAATAAACGTAATCAACGCTAATGCAGCAGTCACATTAATATTACCAGTGGCAGTCGTCCCACCATGGCCATGATTGATGTAATTGAAAAAGGGGATAAGTCCCAGAAAGTTCATAGTCAGGATTAAAAAGAAAAAGGACATTACCATGGGTCCCCATTTCAAAACATGATCCTTGCCTACAGTAGGAATGAGAATGCCAGTTCGTACAAAATCGACTGCAAATTCAAAAGCATTCGAGAAACCGGATGGGACCGGGCGTTCTTCTTTTCGATACTTTCTAGTGGCGTAAAGTGCAACAGTTACCAGTAATCCGGCAGCTATCCAAAGCATGATAACATGTTTGGTAATTGACAGATCAATTCCATAGAGTTCAAAATGAATCATCACATCGCTATTGGCGACATGCTCAATGATTTTATCTCCGATGTTTCCGCTGGCTCCGTGGCCGCTTTCAGCCATTAAGATTTCTCCCCATTTTCCTGTCCATTTCCTGCCCTAAAAAGCGGCCAATAATAAGCCTCGACCCCATGCCACGCAAGAAAGTTTATGAGTAAAATTACAATAAATGTCATCTTATCTAAAGTACCAGCATTTATGAGGATAGCAGCCCATAATCCCAGCAAAATGACCTTCAAAAAGAACCCAACAATATTGATTTTTTGAAGGACTAACACGTCATGAATTTTCTGCCAGTCAACCCAAAAGAGCAGACCACCGCTAATCAGCACGGGCAGCATAGCTCCGGCAAGCACTGAACTCATATGATCAGACTTGCCAGCAAATTCAAATCCAGCCAGAATAAGACCGTTAAGCAATAAGGCTGAAATACTTAGAATTTGCCAAGGTCTCATTTATTATCATTCTTCATATAGATACTTTTATAAAGCTCATACATACCGATGATCACACCTAGTAGTGCGCCAGTAAGAACTCCATATTGAGGCCAATCAAATTTATGATCCAGAAAATAACCGATAGCACCCAAGCCCAGGACACTCCCGGTCATGGTGGAGGCAGCAGCCATATATTTACCCTCTGCCGATGATTTCATTTTAGCTTATTCTCCAGAGCCGGGGAAGTTGAAATCTATTTCCTGCTCAGCAGGTTCTGGTACCATTGAGCTACGTCCCTGGAATATGGCCCCATCTTCAATAATCAGGCGTGTGGCAATAACATCTCCCTTGAGACGACCCTTCTTGCCCAGGGCTACTTTACCCGTAACCTCTATATCACCACCGACAATACCACCGATAATGGCATAGTCACCTTTGATACCACCTTTAACAACACCTGAATCTGAGACCGTTACAAATCCGGTGGCTATGATACTACCATCTACTGTCCCATTTATATGTGCACTACCGTTGATTTGCATATCACCCTTAACATGACTTCCACGTCCGACAATAGTTTCTATGCGATGTATTCGATTAGCCATTGATATCTTCCTGTATTCCAATTGGTGCGGTTTCTTCTTTTAATTCTGTAATAAATATAGCAGGATCTATTGGAACACCTTTGTGCCAGATCTCAAAGTGGAGATGAGCACCTTCAGAAATTCCTGTGTTCCCCATAATTGCAATAGGTTCAGCTCGATCCACTACTTGCCTCTGTGACACCAGGTTTTGTTCATTGTGCCCGTAAACAGTGAGATAGCCGTTCCCATGATCAATAATGATGGTATTCCCATAGCGGTAGGTCCAGTCAGCAAAAATAACATAACCACGACCGGCTGCTTTTACTACCCGGTCTTCAATAGATGAGAGGTCGATCCCCAGATGATCCTGACTGAACAAACCTTCGCGGACCTTGAATCCAGCATTCACAAAGCCTTTAATAGGCAAATAGGTTGGCAGGTCTTCCAGTAAACCCATCGTTTCAAAGGGAGAGAGTACATGGTTATTTTCTAACGATACAGCACTATCAGCGAAGGCTGTAGGAAAGTCGTAATGACCACCCAAGGTGCTTTCAATAAATTGATTGATCTCCTCAATGCGCTTGGCATTTCTCAAAAGACCGGTCACTTCTTGTCGTTCTCCAAGGAGATAATCATTTTCTGCTTTGATTTCCGCATAGTCAAAAGCTTTTGGCAGAAATAACGCGCTAAAGGCAATGATCAGCGCTACTAATGTAATTGCAGCTAATTTTAGAATATTTAACGTTCGCGAGGTAACGGAAATAGATTTGCCCGTGGCTTCGTTGTCCGGTAAGATGAGGATAGTATATTTTTCGTATTTCATGGGTTCTTAGTTATGAGGTTGTTTTATAGTATTCTTAGGATTTGAGAGAATCAAAAAGCTCCATGAGTCGCTCTAGATCTTCGTCACCAAAATACTCAACCTCTATCATCCCTTTCTTCTTACCAGGTTTAATCTGTACCCGAGTCCCAAGCACTGTCATAAGTGCTTCTTCGCTCTTACGTACGAAAATTGATTTTGTTTGAGGTTTTGATGGCTTTTTTTCTGGAGCAGCAAGTTTAGCCTTAAGTTTTTTAACATAATTTTCAGTTTCCCGAACGCTCATGTTTTGTCTGCGGACTACCTGGAAAACATTGACCATTTCTTTTTTGGTATCGAGGCCCAGTAAAGCCCGGGCATGACCCGCCGATACGACCAGATTCTTCAAGGCCAGCTTAATTTCACTGGGAAGCTTTAGCAGTCGCATAGCATTCGTAATGGCAGCTCGGCTTTTTCCAATATTACCGGCTATCTCTTCGTGGGAAAGTTCGTATTTTTCAGCCAGGAGCTGATAAGCCTCGGCTTCTTCCAAAGGATTGAGGTCATCGCGCTGTAAATTCTCAATGAGCGCAAGCTCCATCATATCTACGTCTGACTCAACATTGAGGACATGTATTGCTATAGTTTCTAAACCCAATTCCTGGCAAGCACGCAATCTTCTCTCGCCAGCAATTAGCTCATATTCACCATCTACTTCACGGACAGTTACGGGCTGGATCAATCCTTTAGATTTGATGGAGGCCTTCAGATCTTCAAAAGCCTGAATTGCTTTCTCAGAATCAAAATCTTTCCGGGGCTGAAAAGGGTTAGGACGTATTTGTTTTGGATCTACGGAAATCGTAGATGTTGCTTCCTCTTGCGATGTTCCCAGTGAGTCCAGGATAGCATCAAGCCCTCGACCTAGACGTTTTGGTCTGTCAGGCATTTTCCATGACCTCTTCTACCAGGCTCATATAATTGGCTGCGCCAACAGAATTAGCATCATACAACATGATTGGTTTGCCATGACTAGGCGATTCACTAAGTCTCACATTACGGTTGATATAGGTCTTATAAACACGCTCTTTGAAGTATGTTTTAACTTCATCAACTACCTGTTTACTTAAATTTAAGCGACTGTCATACATGGTCATCAATACGCCTTCAATCACCAAAGCCTTGTTGATCGTTTTTTGCACACGTCTAACAGTATTTAATAACTGGCCTAAACCCTCGAGAGCATAGTATTCACATTGGATAGGTATCAGAATTGAATGGGCAGCTGTCAATGCATTCAGCGTTAGTAATCCCAGAGAGGGCGGACAATCAATAATGATAAAATCATAGTCGTCTTCAACCACAGCTAGTGCATCTTTTAAGATTCGCTCACGAGCAATTGCTGAAACCAATTCCACTTCAGCACCTACGAGTGAGGGACTGGATGGAATAATGTCAAGAAAAGGCAAATCTGTTTTCTGTAAAATTTCTTCTAGAGTGGACTGTCCCAGTAATATCTGATAGATACTTTTTCCATCGACACGAACTGGATGTCCTAAGCCGGCAGTAGAATTCGCCTGGGGGTCCAAATCAACGAGCAGACACTTTTTTTCGGCGACAGCGAGACCCGCAGCCAGGTTAACTGAAGTGGTGGTTTTACCCACGCCTCCCTTTTGATTTACAATGGCTATTATTTTTGCCATAAGTTACTGTTTTTTAAAGACCTTTCACCATTTTATTCTGGCTATGAATATAGTTTGATGTGAGTGTAAAAACAACCTGTTGCTTGAATGCAAAAACTGATGTCATTACGACGACCTATTACGCTTGAATATTTTGAGTTCAGGCAAGGAAACAGCGAGTAGAATAATTACTGCCCCCACAAAAGCGGAAGACGACAGCACCTCTCCCAATATGATCCAACCCCAGAAACTGGCCAGGATAGGGATGAGGAAAGTGGTGTAGCTCATTTTTAATACGGTCACGTGTTTCAATAACCAAAAGTACATTGAAAATGCTATGGCCGAGCCAAATAAGGCGAGGTAAGCAGTTATACTTATATTCAAGAGTGTGAACTGGATTTGTTCATATGGCTCATTTATCAATCCAGTTATCAGCAATAGAACTGCTCCAATTAACATCGCCACCGCATTGGTAGAAATTGGATCAAACGTACTGCCCTCTCTTTTATAGAGAACACTGGAATAGGCTGCACCTGATATAGCAATTAATATGGCGATCATTCCCATGCCAGCCTGTGGGTCAAAATTCTGCCCATGAATATCAAATATTAAATAAGAACCAATCAGGGCGCCCACCAGACTAACAACGGTTGAGAAGGTGATCTTCTCATCTTTGAGCATAAAATGGGCAAAGACAGAAACCTGGACCGGCATAGTGGCCCACAGGATTGATATTATATTACTGGCAACGAATTGCATCCCCCAGTAAGTAGACCCATAGCCGATAAAGAAATTACCTAATCCCAAAACCAGGATGACTTTTGTATGCGCTCGCGGTGGTAAGATTGCTTTTTTTCTGATCGCTTGATAAATCACCAGTATCCCAGAAGCCAGGAAGAATCGCAGAGCTGCCATAATGAATGGTGCTTCTCCAATACTAACCTTGATAGCAATCCAGGTGCTACCCCAGATTAAAACAAGGATCATGTAGGCCACGGGTATTTGTAATAGTGCTTTTTTCACGGGGAGAAAATAGTGTAGAACTGAGTTGAGGCTATTTAATTTTCAGTTTCAGGAAGCAATTTGATAAAATGATAGCGGGGCATGCAACACGCCCCGCTATGAGAGTGATTATAGTATAGTGACCTTTTTACGATGCCATTAATCTTCTATCTCTTCCCATCCAGTTACCATGGCTTTGATATTTGAGGTCAATGTATGACCGGTCGTGGTCAAATAGACATGGATAATAATGAACATGATTAGGGAGTAAGAGGAAATGGTGTGGACGACTGCCACCCATTCAAGGTTGGCAAATGCACTACCGGCTTCTGCCAGGTTATTGTAGTAATAGTACAGTGCTCCTGTTACAATCTGAACTGGCAAGGCTAATATCTTAATGAACAGATAGGTCAACCTCTGCAAAGGATTCAATTTTGAAAGCTCTGTCTTTTTGGTTGGATGAGGAGCATTCCTGAAAATTCCAACCAGATAGTACTCAATCATCTCCGATAGAAATTTGCTGGTCGGGATATATTGCCGCCACTGACCTGTGGTAAAATGCCAGAATATAGCGAAGGCAATCAGGACGATGAGCGTCCATGCAGCAAAGTTATGAATGGCAACCGCACTTTCGAAACCGAAGATTGTAAGATTGCCATGTACCTCCATGCCGGTAATAGCCAAACCGACAATCAGGATTGCCTGCATCCAATGCCAGAAACGATTGAAGACACTATATAACATCACTTGTTTCATTACGAGTTCCTCCTGCGTGAAGCGACAAAGCGAATTGATCCATGTACGATAACACCCAGCAGGGAGCCAATAATCATTAACTTACCAAGAATATCCAGCCAGCTCCAGCTATCACGACCAGGCATATAGAAACCGGCTAGTCCAGCCAAACGACCTTCACGACTATGACATTCATTACAGGTGACTGCCTTTTCTTTAGGCTGAACCATATGATTCAAAGCCCAATTCATTTCAGTCTCCACAAATCCATATTCACCACTGTATTCAAAGTTGAATTCTTCAGCATTGGTACGAATGGCTTTGTCCCAGTCGTAGTCCTTCCAATAGGCGCCTGAACCTTTTTTACCAAAAAGTTTGGGCACGACAAAGGTCTTATTTTTGCTATCATAGACCTGTTTTCCACGATGAACCTTAACTGGCCAGATCCGTGCTTCAGAATCATCATATGACCCTTCATACGGATTGATCACGACTACTTGACTGTCGTCAATCGGGTCACCAGGTAAGACATATTTATTATTTCCATTAAACCATTTATACTCTGGTTGAATGTTCTGCTCCCAAATGAATTCACCCTTAGGCGTCATATAGGTCACAAAGCCCCGTTCATCCTTAAGCGTAATAGGTTTTCCATTTTCATCAAATTTTCCAGCCTTTGACCAATCCCACCACATCTTGGTCGGTCGCTCAACAGCCATGTAAGGAATATGACAAGTCTGGCAGGCTACTTTGTCGACGTGATCATTGTATTTTGGTACAGTGACATGAGGTGATAAGCCATGGCAAGATTCACAGGTACTTGCAGACAAATCAGGTGTTGGTAAATCAATCCCGTGATGATCTATGGCCAGTGGATCATAGCGACTGCCACTGATTGAGTGTTCGTCTGTCGAGTGGCATTGTGAACAGCTGAAATTTTCACCATCAATACCCATGTGAACATCTAATTGACGGGTGGGTCTTAACAGGGATCCGTCTAAATCACCATGTTTGACTCCATCGCCACCGCCACCATAGAAATGGCAGGATCCACAGGTTGCCCTGCTGGTCTCGCCAACATTTTGAGCTACGAATGCAAGATCGACACCCTTAAAGAGTTTTCCTTTAAACTTGGTGTCTACCAGGACTGGATGTCCTGCCTTAGTAGGAAATTTTGTATAAGTACCAGTCTTGTCATGACATACGAGACAATCCACATTCTCTTCTGAGGAAAAATCAAAGGAGTCATCTTTCCAGCCATAGCCAGTGTGACAACTTGTGCAGCGGGGCTCATTACCCTCAACGCCTACACAAAAATTATTGATCACATTGCGCTTCCCAAGGTTCTGATCCTGATGGGAGGTAATATCCCAGGTCCAGTGCTTGGTCGCATGAATCTGCAAAGAAGCCTCAGTATGACAAGAGAGACAAGCCTTCGTTACTTCGGGTCCAGATTTAAACTCCTGCTGTAAAATTTTAAATTTGGTATGATCTGCAGTTGTGGCCATTGTATATACGCTGGTCAACAGGGCTAAAACCATGATAGCGTTTTTAAGATTCATAAATCGATTCCTTCGATCTGTTCAAGATTTTATAGAATTACCTGCGTAAGCAGATAATTCATTGTCAAAACACATGCGTAATACAAACAATATACGTGCCATGTATAATCATTTGCAATTGTATTATACTATTCACTACTATTAATATTTCTCATCTAAAGTGGCACAAATCTAGCAAACCTATATTTTCGAATATAGGATTGTAATGAACGCATCGAACATACAAGACAAACTCGCTGATAAGACCCGACCGGTTTTCACCATCGGAGTGGCCTCTGATTTAATCGGGATGTCTGTTCACACTTTACGCATGTACGAAAACGAGGGCTTAATTCTGCCTCGTCGTACTGAGACCCAACGTAGACTCTATTCCCAGGTTGATATCGAACGTCTTCAATGCATACGTAACATGATTGAAAATCGCGGTTTTAATCTCGCTGGTATCAAGGCCATGATGTCCATGGCGCCCTGTTGGGAGATTAAGGGGTGCAGTGACTCGGATCGTGCTCAGTGTGATGCCTATGACCACGCCCTTGAACCATGCTGGGTTGTCAAAACTAAAGCAACAATTTGTAGTGAAGAAGATTGTTCAGAATGTCCTGTTTACCATGAAGTAACTACCTGTCATAATATGAAGTCATTTTTAAAAGAACATTGGAAGAACGTATGAGACCACAAATGAATCGTCGTGAGTTTATCAAAATAGCTGGGGTAGGAGCTGGAAGTATAGCTTTTGCCACTCCCCTGTTTGATTTCTCAAAAGGAGAGGTCCTCGCTCCTGATGTACATCCCGGTATGTATTCCAAACGAACTCCCACGATCTGTGAGATTTGTTTTTGGAAATGTGCCGGCTGGGTGCACACAAATGAAGAAGGTAAAATCTGGAAGATTACTGGCAATGATGATGACCCCCATTCAAACGGTCGTCTCTGTCCTCGTGGAACCGGTGGCGTTGGTATGTATACTGACGAGGATCGCCTAAAGACACCTCTCATCCGTACTGGGGAAAGAGGTAAACAAGTTTTTCGTGAAGCAAGTTGGGATGAAGCCTTCACTTACATTGCCGATGGCTTGAAAAAAATTGCGGAAGAACATGGCCCAGAGTGTGTGGCATTATTTTCTCACGGATCAGGTGGGAAATATTTTGGTGACCTTCTTAAAGGATACGGATCAAAAAATATTGCTGCTCCCTCCTATGCTCAATGTCGTGGACCCCGTGAAGTTGGTTTTATCGCTACCTATGGTGAAGGTGTCCAATCCCCGGAGCGAGTTGATATTCGCGATACACGCTGTCTCGTGCTGATTGGTTCTCATTTTGGAGAAAACATGCACAATGGACCTGTTCAGGAGATTGCTCAAGCTACTGAAAAAGGGGCTTCGATCATCACAGTAGATCCACGCTATTCAACCATAGCCAGCAAATCCAAATTTTGGCTACCGATCAAGCCGGCCACTGATATGGCATTACTCTTAGCCTGGATGCACGTCATTATTTATGATGATCTATACGACAAAGCATATATCGAAAAATATGCCTACGGTTTCGAAGACCTGAAAGCCCATGTGGCTTCAATGACACCGGAATGGGCCTATGGGATTACCACCATTAAACCAGAAGTCATTCGCGAAACTGCTCGTGAAATGGCCAATGCCAGTCCACGAGTGATTATTCACCCGGGACGTCATGTCACCTGGTACGGTGATGACTCACAACGCTTACGTGCGGTCGCTATGCTGAATGCGCTGCTCGGTTCATGGGGACGTCGGGGTGGCTATTATAACCCGACGAAAGTTGCTTTTAAATCTTTCCCCAAACCAGCTTTCCCCAAACCAAAACGGACCTGGAAAGATGCTTTCCCGGGTCAATACAAATTGGCAGGCTTAGCTCTAGCTTCCGGTATATGTGACGCTACAGTTCCCACAACTGAGAGAGATTGCTCCTTTAAGGGCTGGATTGTCAACGGGACTAACCTGATCCACACTTTACCAAACCAGGCTAACACGCTTAAAGCGATCGATGCTCTAGACTTAATGGTTGTGGTGGACACCATGCCGATGGAAATCACTGGCTATGCGGATGTGATTCTGCCTGAATGTACCTATTTAGAGCGCTATGATAATATCCGAGTAAGTCCTCATCGCGAACCAACAATCGCTCTGTGTATGCCAGCTGCCGATCCTAAATACAATACCAAGCCAGCCTGGTGGATGGCTAAAGGTATCGCCGACAAAATGGGCTTAGGTCATTATTTCCCCTGGAAAGACATTGAGGAAAAACTCGACTGGGAACTGAAACAGATCGGCACCTCATTGGAAGAAATGAAACGGATTGGTGTTAAGAAGTATAAACGTGAATACGATGATCTCTATCCTATGCAAAACTTGGATGATTATGAGTTCAATACCAATACTGGTAAGATCGAATTGTATTCAACAGCTATGGCTGATGAAGGCTATGACCCACTTCCAAAATATACTGCACACGAAGAACCACCTTATGGTTACTATCGACTGATCTATGGTCGTGCTCCCATGCACACCTTTAGCCGCACAGCCAATAACCCACTGCTCACGGATCTCATGGATGAGAATAGTGTCTGGGTGAATCCCAAAGTTGCCAAGGAATGGGATTTGAAGAATGATCAGGTTGTCTGGTTGGAAAACCAGGATGGTGTGGTTAGTAAAACACCTATCAAAGTAAGAGTAACTGAGCGTATCAGATTTGACAGCGTCTATATGGTGCATGGTTTTGGTCATACAAACAATAAGCTGACTCGCGCCCACGGTCGTGGAGCTAGTGATGCTGATTTGATCACCAAGGTTCATATTGATCCGGTTATGGGCGGTACAGGTATGCGAGGTAACTTTGTCACCTTCCGCTTTGAAGCTGGAGAGGAGGTGGCCTCATGAGATATGCAATGGCAGTTGACACCAAAAAATGTGTAGGCTGTAATGATTGTGTAGTTTCCTGTCAGACTGAGAATAATG
>JAUVDF010000115.1 GCA_030595455.1 Fidelibacterota bacterium
CATATCATACTCCCATCAAGGCGGATTAACCATACCCTTACCCATGCTTGAGGATAAATATTTAGAGAACAATGTGGATTTTCTGGTGGATATATCATTCACCAATGAGCATGAGTACACAGGTGCACCTGATCTTAATGGTGTGATTGAGTTTACTGAAGGAAACTTTTCGAAATCACTTTCCATACGACCTAGCATGCAGTATAGTTTTACTAGCAAGGTTTCCGGTAACGTCTCTTATGAATATAGAATCTCAGATGTTCGGTCGATCGGCAGGCAGGATGTTGGTGATTTCCAATTTGGCGTAAATATTCAGATTAAGGGCTAGCAACTATTTATGAAGATACTTATTAGTAGACTACTTATCCCCACATTGCTTTTGTTTAGCACTGGCACGCACCTACTGGCACAAAGTGGGTTTGATGCTGATCGAGCCTATGATGATCTTGTGGCTCAGTGTGACCTTGGGACCAGAGAGCCTAATTCAGTTGGTGCTAAAGCCGCGGTCAAGTTCTACGCCAATATATTAAAACCGCTTGCCGATGAATTCTACTTGCAGAAATTCCAATTGGATGACCCCTATTCAGATCAAACACTCGACCTGACCAATGTTATCGCCCGTTTTCAGCCTGAAAACCCAGAGCGGATGATTCTTTGTGCTCATTGGGACACCCGACCCAGAGCAGAATATGATAAACAATTTCCCGACAAACCAATGATCGGTGCCAACGATGGTGCAAGCGGAGTAGCCATTCTTTTGGAAATAGCGCGTCAAATCCAGGAACAGCCATTAAATATCGGTATCGATATTGTCCTCTTTGACGGTGAAGACTATGGTAAACCAAGAGATCTCCAAAATTATCTATTGGGGAGTCGATACTATGCTGACCACCCTTATCAACCAGTGGCCAGTCAGGTTATTCTATTAGATATGATCGGGGATGCTGACCTTACGGTTAAAATTGACCCTGTCTCATATCAATCTTCTCCCAGAGTTATTGAAGAGATTTGGACTTTAGCTGCCAATTTGGGTTATGATCAGTTTAAATGGGTTATTGGGGCAGCTATGTATGATGATCATGTTTCCTTTATTGATAAAGGAATTCCAGCAATAGACATTATCGACTTTGAGTATCCAGGTCCAAATAATCGCTATTGGCATACCCATGATGATACACCGGATAAATGTAGTCCGGAGAGCCTGGATGCAGTGGGGAACACATTATTGAGTTGGTTATTTCAACAATGATAATCCGGGGCAGAAAGGACTTACACTATGAGTAAGATCTACGCCAACCCTTTTTACTGGGGTAAACCAGTCAAAGGGAATTACTATGTAGCACGGGAAACTGAACAGCAACATATTACTGCTACTCTGGAAAAACAACTCCCCCTGATTATATCAGGACACAGAGGTGCTGGGAAGACCAGTCTGATCAAACATATCACAGAAAATGCTCCCCAATCTTCAATTTATATTGACCTTAGTTTTGTGATAAGCCGAACTGACCTCATTGATCATTTATTGGCTGCTTTGGAGAAAAGCTCACCTGAAATAAGCCGGAGCGAACAGTACAAATCCATACAGGACAATCAGGAGGCTGGATTAGCACCAATCTGTGATTTATTGCACATTCACGCCAAGCAAACTGGAACAAACTTTATCGTTGTCTGGGATGAGTTCCACCATATAGCTAAGCTCAAAGATAATATCATTCCAGAAATGAAAAAATACCTGCATGCTAAACGGGGAATTTCTCATATTTTTATCAGTCACCGCGAAGATATACTGCATGATATTTTTGCTGACAAACAAAGTCCTTTCTTTAGCCAGCAAGAGTTCCTCATCTTAAAGAGTTTAGATGACCAGGCCTTTAACCGATTCCTCACCCGCAGATTCCGCCAAATGGGGCTTAGTGATTTTGATCTGGCTCAAAGGGTTTTGGAATTTACAGATGGCCAGGCACAACTAACTCAGAAGTTTGCACATTCTCTTGCTCAACTGTGGCTGGAAGGTACGACTGCTCGACTAATGGAGAAGACGCTCAATAAAATGTTAATTGAACATGATACTCTATTTACCTCCTTCTGGGATAGCTTTGGCCTGAATGAAAGAAGACTCCTGCTGGGTTTGGCAAGTGGCCATTCACAACCTACCGAATTAGAATTCATTAAAAAATATAAGCTCTCGGCAACCAGTACGGCCCATAATACAGTTTTAAAATTATTGCGGGAAGGCTGGTTGGTGAATCGTGATGAGGGTTACTACATCTATGATCCTCTCTTTCTCAAATGGTTGCAGAATGCTGGTGGAATTACTTGATAGAGGCTATATCACAATGGATTTCTGTTGACATCAATATCGCTAAAGTCCACAAAGAGGTAGCCATGGATTTTTCTCTAGCTCTTGGCGGAACAGCTATTGTTGAGATCGATGAATCCTTTCAGGTTAGTTATCCCCTTGATGATAATATTCAACAAACCCTGGATGAATTGAAGACTCTGTTAAATGAATTGGACCCTGAGTCATCTGTATCTGAGAATGTCGTTGATCGTGAAAACTGGAATAAAAACTGGCAAGCTTACTTTAAACCAGTTGAGATAAGTCAACAGCTGATCATCCTGCCTGAATGGGAAAACCCTGCTGAATTTTCACACCAGGTCAAAACCAGGATTCGCCCAGCCATGGCTTTTGGAACAGGGACCCATGAGACAACTAAGCTTTGTCTCAAAATTTTAGAAGAATGTATCCACGCCAAGGATCGTGTGCTTGATATAGGAACCGGCAGTGGCATTCTTGGAATTAGCGCTTTGCATCTGGGTGCTGCTCAAATAGATGCTATCGAAAATGATCCTCTAACAGCCGAAAACATTCGTGATAATCTTGAATTAAATAAAATTCAGTCTGGTTTTAACCTGCAAATCAGTGACCAGCCCATCCTCAATGAGCCCTATGATCTCATGCTGATAAACATCATTCGGGCTAAACTCTTTCCCCTTCTACCCAATTTCTTTAACTCTATTCGGCCAGGTGGCCAGGTGATTGTCTCTGGACTGCTGATTAGCGAGGATGAAGAAACACGAGATTTATTGACGGATGCTCCCTGGAATATTATAAAAACTTATACAGATAACGAATGGATCGCCTATTTATGCCTAGTCGAATAACTATCCTCTCGTTGGTGTTGTTACTCGTTTATTGCGAGCAGGTCCCTACAACACTGGACGAGATCCCCTATACTGAGAGTCCTGTCGAAAATACGTTTACTGTAGCAGTAACAGCGTTTGAGTTTGATATTTTATCCTGGGAATTCTTTTTCTCAGTAGCTGCTGCCAGCCCCGATAGTACCCTTAATATTCAAGCTGAACTTTTAGTCTCCGATAGAACTATAGCCACAGTCTTACTAAATGATCTGGGAGCTGACAACGATATCCAGATAAATGATGGTTCCTTTGATGGAAATTGGATCCTGCCTGACTCGATGTCTTCCTATATCGATAGTATCTGGACTTTAGCAGTTGAAGCCAATTCAAATGGAGAAGCTAAAACAACTGAACTATCTATCCAACCCGAACGACCCATTCCTCCTGTAATATCACAGGTCGTCCATACGGATACGCTCACACTGCCTACGACAGGTTTGGTTCTGGACACTTTAGAATTACATCTCATTCATAGCGGACGAGACGGGATTAAAGATGTGAGCATGATATCACTCAAACCAGATGGAACTTTTGCTAATAATGGTCAACCAATATCACTCTACGATGATGGTGGGAATGAAATCTTTTATACGATTGAGGGGGTTGATTTGACCAGTGGGGATAAACAGGCAGGTGATGGAATATACAGCTTACTGCTCCCGCTCACGAATACAACGCTTGATGGAAATTATACCTGGACCTTTAATGCCCGAACCTGGTTAGGAGTAGCAGCGGAGCCCTTTAAGGACACCCTGGTTGTGCTACCGGCCACCACGGCTACTAGCTTCAATTTTGATGGGGGTCTACAGTGAAAAGGCTCTCGATTATCCTACTCTTTTTAATCGGTATTTCGCTACAAGCGCAATTGATGCGACCAAGTCAATTCTCAATGACAGCCGCTGACTCAATCTATAGTGGTCTGATTGGCAACAGTATTTCTGATATTGTGGGTCTTGGAGATGCGGTCTGGCTTGGAACGAATTACGGTCTCAGTGCCAGCTTTGATAATTCTGAGTCCCTGGTACACTTTCGCTCCTCAAGTATTGGCAAAGGAGGGGTCTCAGGTCTTGCGGTTAGCGGTGATACTATTTGGGTGGCGACTGGCTATGATTCCACAACAGCTTTGGGTGATCTGAAAACTGGAGGAGGAATTAGTCGCTCAATCGATGGCGGTGCTTCCTGGACCCATCTCGGGCAACCCATGGACAGTCTTCGATGGACTCTGATTAATGGTGATTCTGTTGCCGAAACCTATTCTACCATTGATCTCTGGGGAATCTCTATTTTAGCTGTAGATGTGGTTACTCCCGTTCAAAATATCACTTATGACCTGGCCTATGATGGCCAAAGACTCTGGGCCACTTCATTTGGAGGAGGCTTGCGGGTTTCTGATGATCTCGGTGACACATGGAGACGAGTTTTGCTGCCCTGGGATGAGCTCAAC
>JAUVDF010000033.1 GCA_030595455.1 Fidelibacterota bacterium
TTCATATTTCTTCTTGAAACGCCGTAAGGCTTTCTCAAATGGTTCATCACGTTTTACGGTTACCATTACTGACATAGTGCGATCTCACCTCCTTCTAAATTAACCTAAATAGGTCTGCAGTTTACGACTACGGGATTTGTGTTGGAGACGCTTGATAGCTTTCTCCTTGATCTGACGAACACGTTCTCGTGTCAGGTGAAATTCTTCACCGATTTCATTGAGCGTAAGCGCATACTCACGATCAATACCAAAATACATACGAATCACTTCACGTTCCCGATCCTTCAAAGTATCGAGAGCAGAGCGAATTTCTTTTTTTAATGAATCAGACATGAGATCGAAATCGGGAGCGTCTTGATGCTCATCCTCAATAACGTCCATGAGTGAATTTTTTTCTTCTTCCTGAAAAGGCGCATCCAAAGAGTGATGGCGTTTTGAGATGCGAATCGCATCAGCCACTTCTTCTGGAGCCATATCAAGTTCTTTAGCGATTTCTCGCTCAGTCGGTGTCCGTTCCAGTTTCTGCTCCAGACGATCTGAGGTCTTGGAGATTTTAGAAATGGTTCCAACCCGGTTCAAAGGCAGGCGAACAATACGAGAGTGTTCGGCCAGGGCCTGGAGAATGGATTGACGAATCCACCAAACAGCGTAAGAGATAAATTTGAAACCACGGGTTTCATCAAAACGTTCAGCAGCCTTGATCAATCCCAGGTTGCCTTCGTTAATAAGATCTGTTAGTGGCAAGCCCTGTCCTTGATAATCTTTAGCGACAGAGACCACAAAACGAAGATTGGCTTCAGTTAGTTTTTTAAGCGCAAGACGATCACCCTGCTTGACACGTTGGGCTAGCGAGATCTCATCTTTTGGGTCCAGTGGTTCATATTGACCAATCTCCTCAAGATATTTACTGAGGCTGCGATTTGTGTCTCCACCGATCCGTTTTACTTTCTTTGCCATAGGCTCCTGCTCTTACTGCTCCGGCCACAATTGACCTAGAGCCTGCGAAATTAATTTTATACCCACCTGCTGTCAAGCTAATACATATGTATCTTAGGATTAAAAAAGGAGGATAAGTCATAATATTTTGTGGTAGATATCGATTATTGAACAAGCAAGAAAAGTCTTTAAGGTGAGCCACAAAAATTCCACTTTGTAAGCTAAGTAAAAAAGGAAATAGATGAGTTCAAATATTCAAGCACAGAATCATTTTTATGACGGATGGATTTACCGACAGTTTATTGATCCCTCTTTAGCAGGGATTCGACGGAGAATCGCGAAAATCGTTCCAGCTGGCAGCAGTGTTATTGATGTAGGCTGTGGGACGGGTGACCAATTATTATATATTGCCGATAAGATCAGTAATGGTATCTGTATCGAACTTTCAGATACCATGGTAAGAACGGGAAAACAGCAGGCTGAGCGACAAGGGGTTAACAATTGTGAGTTTCACCTGGCAGATGCCACAGACTTATCCCATCTGGAAGATCAGACTTTTGACTTTGCCATGAGTAGTATGGTCATCCATGAAATGCCCGCCGAAAAAAGATTACCGGTCCTCAAAGAGATGAAGCGTTTGGGCAGGCAAATTATTCTGGTTGACTGGATCAACCCACAACCCTCGCTCTGGAAACTGTTAGGGACTCATGCTGTAGAGTTCATGGCGGGTTGGGAGCACTATACCGGCTTTCGTTCATTTATGAAACAAGGTGGCATCCCAGCGCTGGCTGAGGCCAGTGGGCTTGAAATTATCGACACTCAAATCACAACCAAGGGTACAATTCAGCTCTGGCTTTGTCAGCATAAGACTGAGACAGAATAAGTAGTAAGCATGAATTACTTGGCTCACCTCTACCTATCACCTGCCGATGATCTTTCCCGACTGGGAAATATTATGGGTGATTTTACCCGTGGTGTGGATCAAACAACCCTGCCAGCTTCTGTGGTAGCCGGAATTCGGATGCATCAGCAAGTAGATGTGTTTACAGACTCACACCCAGTGGTTAGAGCGTTACGGAAACAATTTAGCCCGGACAGACGTCGGTTTGCCGGTGTGGCTCTGGATGTGGTCTTCGATCATTTTCTGATCAAGCATTGGTCCACTTATTCTGATATGGAACTGGATGATTATGTTGCCGATTGTTACCACTCCTTATGGCGGGGCCGTGACTTGATGTCAGAGCGCATGGAGATGGTGATTAGCTGGATGATCAGTCGAAACTGGATTGGAACCTATTCAAAGCTTGAAGGGGTTGGCAGGGCTTTAGATGGTCTGGCAGGACGTCTAAAAATGCAGCACAACTTTCATGGTATTATTGATGAGGTTGAAGCAATGTACACTGACATTGAAGAGGGCTTTCTTGAGTTTTTCCCAGAACTCAATGCCTTTACAGAAGATTTGAAATTGAACGAATAATTTAATAATCCATGATATAGATTTAGAATTATCCTGTTATCTTTACGAATAAAATTATTTGAGAGGAAATAAAGTGAGAATACTAATTATTGTAATAGCGGGCTTGAGTTTAATCGCCTGTGATTCAAAAGAGCGGGTAAAGGCTGGCGAGCCAGTACCCCCAATGGCGTCTCCAGTTGAGTCCAACTCAGGGAGCCGCAAGGTCATGGTAGAAGAGGCCATTCATGCCAGTTCATACACCTATTTAAGGGTGACAGAGGATGGAAACGAATACTGGATTGCCACCGCCAAACAGCCCATCGAAAAAGGCATGACCGTATACTATGATCAGGGTCTTGAGATGAAAAAATTTACCAGCAAAGAAATAGATCGAACCTTTGACAGTATCTGGTTTGTGGGCAAAATAAGCAGTGGCAGCAGTACCTCCGGGCAGAGAGCTGGAATGAGTGGATCAGGATCAAGCCGACCCCTGGCTCAAGATAAGTCCATCTCGATTGAAAAAGCATCCGGCAGTGTCAGCGTTCAAGAACTTTACGCTGGCATGTCAAACTATCAGGGTAAGACCGTCAGTATCAGGGGCAAAGTAACCAAGTTCAACACCAAGATCATGGGTCGCAACTGGGTCCATCTTCAGGATGGAACTTCTGAAGGTAATTACATTGATGTAACCATCACAACCAATGACGTAGTTAAGGTTGACGATGTCGTTATTTTTACTGGAAAAGTAACTTTGAATAAGGATTATGGTGCCGGCTATAAATATGATTTAATCATTGAGGATGCCGTATTGTCAGCTGGCAGTTAAGCGAGCCGTTTTTAATCACTGATGATTGCACACCGTAGAAACCACACTTAGATTGCGCTCATGACAGAAAAGCAGAAAACGAGCCCAGAGAGCAAACCGCGGATATTTATTATCCACGGCCCTAATCTGAATTTATTAGGGACTCGCGATCTAGAGCAATATGGAACCCTGACCTTAAGCAAGGTGAATACCGCCATTCGCAAGAAGGCCCGCGATCTGCACCTGGAGACTCGCATCATTCAGACCAACCATGAGGGTCGCATTATTGACCTGCTCCACCGCAGACGAAAGTGGGCAGATGGCTTTATTATCAATCCCGGGGCATTCACCCATTATTCCTACGCCATTCGCGATGCCATAGATGCAATTGCAACACCGGTTGTAGAAGTGCATTTATCAAATATTTATGAGCGCGAAGACTTTCGTAAAATCTCAGTTACCAAAGCAGTCTGTGCAGCTCAGTTTTATGGTAAAAAGGTGGACTCCTATCTGGAAGCACTGGAATATTTGAAGGTAAATATTCAGAAGTAAAATCTTTAGACCGTCATCCCGAGCGGAGTCGAGGGATACTGATAAATACATTAAATACGATACCCCTCGACTCCGCTCGGGGTGACGAAACCAGCATACTATTTATCCTTAACCGCTAACTTCTAACCGAAGGTTTACAATGCTATCAACCCTGGACTTCAGTATCATTATTTTATTCCTCGTAGGTATAACTGCCTATGGGATTTACAACAGTCGCTTTAACAAGACCTCGGAAGATTATTTTTTAGCAGGACGTGATATGCCCTGGTGGGCCGCCATGCTCTCCATTGTAGCCACGGAGACATCGGTATTAACCTTTATCAGTATTCCCGGACTAGCCTATCGCGATAACTGGTTCTTTCTACAGTTGGCACTTGGTTATATTCTGGGTCGAATTTTGGTAAGTATCTTTTTATTACCGGCCTATTTCAAGGGTGGCATTACTTCCATCTATGAGGTTCTGGGTGAACGATTTGGGAAAAAAATTCAGAAGACCGCCTCTGGTGTTTTCCTGGTTACTCGTATTCTGGCAGATGGGATACGTTTTTTGGCAACGGCCGTTATTGTCCAGGTGGTTACTGGATGGTCGTTACCCGTCGCCGTTCTAATCATTGGTGTGGTAACGGTTATTTATACCCTGATGGGTGGGATCAGAACCGTGGTTTGGGTAGATAGTTTTCAATTTGTGCTCTACCTGGGTGGTGGACTGCTGGCAATTTTCTATATCCTCGGTCATAGTGAGGCAAGTTTTGGAACCATGTTAGCCCAGTTGAATGACCAGGGAAAATTAGACATCGCAAGATGGGGCTGGGATTTATTCTCTAATCCCTGGCTCTTTTTCTCCGCTGTCTTTGGGGGCATGCTACTATCCTTCGCCTCCCATGGTGCAGACTATATGATGGTCCAGCGAGTTCTATCTGTAAGGGATTTGTCCGGCGCTAGAAAGGCGATGATTGGGAGTGGCTTTTTTGTCTTTTTACAATTCGCTGTCTTCCTCTTAGCAGGATCATTGATTTATATTTATCTGGGAGGAGTTGAGCTGGAAAAGGATCGAGAGTTTTCAACGTTTATAGTGAACGAACTTCCAACCGGTCTAAAGGGGTTACTTTTGGCTGGAGTTTTATCAGCGGCCATGTCTACATTGAGTTCATCCATTAATTCCCTGGCTTCTTCAACCAGCACGGACTGGCTCGGCGGAAATGTCTCTATTAAGCAATCTAGACTCATTAGCCTTGGTTGGGCGATTGTTCTGATCGGAATTGCCCTGGTTTTTGATGAATCAGATAAGGCGATTGTGGTTATGGGTTTACAGATTGCCTCATTTACCTATGGAGGTTTACTGGGACTCTTTCTACTCACTAAAATTGATCGGGATTTTTCTCAGATCAGCTTAATGAGTGGCCTGATTGCCTCCATGCTGATTGTTTTTGTTTTGAAAGAAGTGGGCCTGGCCTGGACCTGGTTTATAGGGTTCTCAGTCCTGACCAATATGGTTGTAGTCTATGTCGTTGACTGGGCGGTCAAGCTCAGATCTGAGTAATCAGCTAACGACACGAGGGTAACACTATGCGAGGATTAGCTGAACTTCCATTGCTATTGCAATTACGTTCGCCTTACTCTGTTTCTAAAGCTATTACCCTGAGACAGCAGCAACCACTACAACCACAATCGTCATCAACCAGATATTGATCCAGTGTTGCAAGTGAAGTCCAAGCAGCAAAAGAACATCGCGTTCCTCCGCTGAGAGATCTTTTGAGTTGTTTTCAATCACACCAGAACGATGAAAAGGTGAATCAACCCTGAAGGTAAATTGTTCTAGGGGCGAGTCGTCTTTCACCCAACTCCATACTCCACGAAAAAAATTGTAAGATCTGAAATAAAAGATTTTCCCACTCGTTAGCTCCAACTTGCTGCGTTGGAAGTCTTTCCAATGAAAACTAATTTTCCCAAGCGATTTTTCAGTTGAACCATCATAAATAGTCCAGAGCCTGTTGACTTTTCCGCTTGACCTGAAAAGGAGTTTTCGGTTTCCTATTTCTCCAGAACCATAAGAACTCCAAAGCCCCTTACGTTTTATCTTCCCACTAAGTTTTGGGCTTAATTGAAACTTAAAACTACCGGCAATAGAGTTTTCTCTTACCCAGGTAATGTTTTTGTTATCAGGCATGACAAATATTCCTTCTCTTGCAATTATTAATATCTAGAAACTAGCTAACCTTTGGTCATCCAACGCATGATATTTGAGAACTTTAGTGGCACTCCCTGCATGAGAATTGCAGCTCGGAATATCCGCGATCCTCCCCAAACAACAAGCAGGGTGAAAAGTATAACACCAACTAGTCCGGCCCATGGTTGCCAGGCTGGAATGGTAACAGGTGATGTGAGTCTTAGGGTCATCACCATGGGCGTAAACGGTGGAATCAGTGACAATATAGTTGCGAACGAAGACAGGGGCTCTTTCAGAACCGGAAACATAACAAACATCGGGATCATCATGGGCATCATGGCTGGGAAAGAAAGTGACTGGGCATCTTTAGCATCATTAGCGACAGATCCCAGGCTCGTCATTAGCGCACCAAGCATAAATAACAAAATAATCAGATTCACAAAGAACCAGGGTAGAATATCATAAGGAATAAAGGCTTCAAATCCTTTGTATTGCATAAACAAAATGCCTCCCCCAACATAGACCAAAGTGCTGGTCAGGGCGACGGCCAGACCACCGAGAATTTTGCCCAGCATAAACTGAAAAGGTGAAATTGAGCCAAGAATTACTTCAACAATTCGCTGTGTCTTTTCTTCCATTACGGCACTCAACTGGGGCATAGCGCCCATCATAGACATCATGAACATGAGCATGACCATTACCAGGGGTGCAGCGATTGACTGCAACTCACTACTGGCTTCAGCATCAATGATATTTCCCTCATCATCTACACTCAATAAACCGCGTGGGTTAATCCAGGACCAGTTAAATAAATCAGGGACCTGAGATTCTTCAATTCCGGCTGCTTCTAGACGTAATCGCCGTAGATGGTCATTGATGTGACCGCGCATCCAACCCCGGATGTCATCTAAAGCAGCGCTTTCTGCATGATAGTTAATCTCAGAATTCTCGGGGTCAACCCCAGGGTGGATGGCTGATGATTCGATATGTAGAAAGGCATGAATCTCACCATCTCGAACCCTGTCTGAAAGCCAGCTTAATTGGAGTGTGACATCCTGACCTATATCAATCACCTCAAAGCGATAGACAGGTTGGTTTTGTTCACCACTCTCCTCGTCAAATATCTCATTGAGGTTACGCTGTTCTGCGGCATTAATCAGAACCTCTGAAAGCTCCTGGGTCTCATCTATAATTACAATGTGTCGTTCACGTACATCCACATGATCCTTTAGCAATGCCATGGCAATCATACTGCCACTCATAAGGACAGGAAACATTACCAGCCCAATGATAAACCCTTTGGTCTTAACAGCCGCTATGTACTCTCGTAGGGCCAGACGAATTACCTTATACATGGGCTTCCTCCTTAGTGTTAGCAATTCTAACAAAAATATCGTGGAGGGAGGGCTTCATCATTTCGAAGCTTAATAAGGTATTTGAAGTCATAATCTCTTTCAGAATATCTTGATGATCAGAGTTAGGGCTTAGCCTCAGTTCCTGAATCTGGCCAAAATTATGTACATTTTCAACGCCCTTAATTGTTTCTAACCCAGAAGCTTTATTTTTGCAGCGAATTCTTAAGGTGTCAGTTCCGTATTTATTTTGGATATCATCAAGAGTACCATCTAGAACCTTTTTCCCTTTGTGAATCATAAAGATATAGTCACACACCTTCTCGGCAGTAGCCATATCATGAGTTGAGAAAATAATTGTCGCACCCTTTTTCTGCAGGTCAAGCATGGCGGATAGCAGGGTGTTTGTATTAACTGGGTCAAGACCACTGAAGGGTTCATCCAGGATTATCAGATCTGGTTTTGAAATTACGGTGGCAATAAACTGGACTTTTTGGCTCATGCCTTTACTCAGGGCATCGATCTTTTTGTTGGCCCAATCGCTAAGTTCCATTTTTTCTAGCCAGAGATCGATTTCGCTACTTACTGATCGACCGGTTTTCAATTGTCCATAGAACTGAAGCAGTTCCCTGACTTTCATCTTTTTATAGAGACCGCGTTCTTCCGGGAGGTAACCAATTTTATCTGAATGAGTTTGATGC